>NZ_DF968222.1:0-22307 GCF_001270025.1 Streptomyces azureus
CCACCACACCCCCACCAGCCCAGGCAAACCGACGGCCACCCCGCCCCAGCCCGCTCAGCCCAGCCGAACCCGCAGATAGTCCCGCCACTCCTCCGTGAAGGACTCCGGCGTCGTCCCCAGCACCTCGCGCATCGCCTCCTCCACCGCCCCCGCCCGCTTCCGGTGCTCGCCGACGGCCCGGTAGAACTCGCCCAGCCGGGCCTCGCCCCAGCGGTCGGCGATCAGCCGGCACGCCGTCCAGCCGCTCTCGTAGGCCCGGGCCAGGCGGCTCGCGTCGCCGGTGAAGCCGAAGTCCTCGTCGGCCGGGAGGGCGGACGGGATCTGGCCCTGGGTCACCGCGCGGGACAGTTCGGGCGCGGCCTCGCGCGGGGTGCGGCCGGTGGCCCGGTAGCCGACCCAGTCGGCGTAGCCCTCGGACAGCCAGAGCGGGGTGGCGGGGGTGGTGTGGGTGCGGGTGGCGACATGGGTCGTCTCGTGGGTGACGACGACCTGCTCTCCGAACGTGCCGAGGAGTGCGAACGCGTCCGGGTTGACGATGATGCGGTCCGCCGGCGCCTGTGCCGCTGCGCCCGTCTCGCCCGTGGTGACCGCCGCGATCCCGCGGTAGGAGGAGGCGGGCGAGCCGAGCAGCCCCGCCATCCCCTCCAGTGACTTCGGTACGAGCAGGACGACACGCCGGCCCCAGTCCGTGCCCCACGCCTCCGAGACCGCGGGCACCGCACGGTCGGCCAGGTCCGCGAAGCCGCGCAGCGACCGGCCGGACTGCCCGACCCCGAGGACGAGGCTGCGCTCGCCCCGGACGACCTGTACCGCACCCTGGTCCCACAGCTGCTGGGCGGACTTCCTCGCGGGCCGGTCGGCGTCGACGGACCACTGCCCGTCCCCGTCGCGGCTGAGCCGCAGGGTGCGGCCGGCGGTCACCGGCGCCCGGTCGTACCCGGAGACGCGGTAGCGCAGTTCGGCGTCGGCGGTGGCCGTGTCGCCGGTGCGGTGCACGTCGGTCACGCGGTATGACCAGTCGGCCAGGGGCAGCGCGCGCAGATGGGCGAAATCTACCCCCGTGCCCGTGCGCGCGTAGGCCCGCTCGTCATGGTCGAGGACCGCGGCGGCCCGCCGGTCGAGGAGCCGCTGGACGTCGGCCGTGGCGCTGTCGGCGGCAGGCCGGCCCCCGCATCCGGTCAGGAAGACGAGCAGCACAACGAGCGCCACCACCAGGGACCCCGACCTTCGACCAGCCACGTTCCCGATCGTACGGGCGCCGGGGCGGGCCGGTCAGACCCTGGTGACCGACGAGACCGGCATCATCCCGACCGGGTCGTAGCGCACGGGCGCGCCGGGGTAGGGCGCGTGGATGACCTGGCCGTTGCCCATGTACATCCCGACATGGCTGGCGTCGGACCGGTAGACGACCAGGTCACCGGGACGCGCCTCGGACAGCGGGACCTGCCGGCCGGCGAATCGCTGGGCCTGCGAGGTGCGCGGCAGGGAGACCCCGGCCTGCGCGTACGACCACTGCATCAGGCCCGAACAGTCGAAACCGGAGGGGCCGTTGGCCCCCCAGATGTAGGGCTTGCCGAGGGCGCTGCGGGCGGCGGCGACGGCGGCCGCTCCGCGTCCTGAGGCGGCGGTGGCGCTGCCGAGGTCGGGAATGCCGTCGCGGCCGGTGCGGGAGGCTCGGTCGTACGCGTCGCGCTCGGCGTCCGGAAGGGAGTTGAGCAGCCGCCGGGCCGTGGCGAGCTTCCGCTCGACGGTCTTCTTGTGGGCGGCGACGGCCTTGCGGCTCTTCTCCAGTTCGCGGAGCTTGCCGGCGGCCTCCTCGCGGTCCTGGGCGAGTTCGCGCATGGCCTCCTGGAGCTCCTTCAGCTCGCCGGCCTGGTGGGCCGTGATGCGGCCCAGCCGGGACGCCTTGTCGAGGTAGTCGTCCGGGTCGTCGGAGAACAGCAGGGCGAGGGACGGGTCGATGCCGCCCGACCGGTACTGGGCGCCGGCGAGCGAACCGAGCGACTCCCGCATGGAGTTGATGCGCTGCTGCTGCCGGGCGATCCGGTCCCGGGCGGTGCGGGCCTCGTCGCGCAGTTCGTCGGCGCGCTCGTCGGCCGCGTTGTAGGCCTCGGTCGCCTTCTCGGCCCGCTCGTAGAGGCGGTCCACCTCGGCCCGGGTCTCGTCGTACGGTGCGGCCACGGCCGGTACCGCGCCCAGGGCGGCGGCCGCGACGGAAAGGAAGCTGACCGCGACACTGGCGCCCAGGTCGAACCCGGACGGTGCAAGGCGGCGATGGGACCCCACGGGAAGCCGCTCTCCTTCCGCTGACGGACTAGGAAACGCGGCAGACAGTAGCCCCGCGACGGGGGTCCGCCAACGACCATCCGTGGGTATGCGGCACGACGCCCCGCCACTGACGCAGGTCACTGGCGGGGCGTGGGCTCAGTCGAAGCTGGCGCGATTCGCCCGAACGGCGGAACGGTGTCCTGATCTTGAAGACGCCGGGGGCCGGTCGGGGGTCGTCGTGCCGAACGTCAGACGCGGACGCCGAACATGAACGGGCCGCCGATGGTGTCCATCGACTCGTAGCGGACGACCGTGCCGGTGCGCGGGGCGTGGATGATCTGTCCGTTGCCGGCGTAGAGGCCGACGTGGTGCAGGTCGTTGAAGAAGAAGACCAGGTCGCCGACCTTGAGCTGGCTGACCGAGTAGATCTTGGTGCCGGCTCCGGTCTGCGCCTCGGAGGTGCGCGGGATCTGCACGCCGGCCGCGGCGTACGCCCGGGAGGTGAGGCCGGAGCAGTCGTAGGAGCTCATGCCGGTGGCCCCGTAGACGTACGGCTTGCCGAGCTGGCTCTGGGCGAAGGCGAAGGCCGCGGCGGCCCGGCCCGAGCCGGGCGGGACGTCGGCGGTGAGGGCGTCGCGCTCGCTGGCCCGGCTGGCGCGGTTCTGCTCCTCGGCGAGCTTGGCCTTCTCGGCGGCGGAGAGGCTGTTGAGCAGCTTCTGCGCGGAGGCGAGCTTGCCCTGGACTTCCTTCTTCTTCTTGCCGAGTTCGGTGCGGGTGGAGGCGAGGTCCTTGAGCTTCTCGGAGGCCTCGGCGCGCTCCTGGGCGAGTTCGCGCTGCTTCTCCTGGACCTTCTTCAGCGCCTCGACCTGCTGGCTGCTCAACTGGTCGAGCGTGGAGGCCTTGTCGAGGTAGTCGTCCGGGTCGGCGGAGAGGAAGAGCTGGACGGAGGGGTCGATGGAGCCGGTCCGGTACTGCGACGCGGCCGCGAGACCCAGGCTGTCGCGCAGCTCGTTGAGCTCCTCCTGGCCGCGGGCGACGTTGTCCTGGATGGTGGAGATCTCCTTCTGGAGCTTCTCCTGCTTCTCCTTGGCCCCGTTGTACTTCTCGGTGGCCTGCTCAGCCTCTTCGTAGAGCTTGTCTACCTTGGCCTTGACCTCGTCCTTGCTCGGCTTCTCGCTGGGGGCGGCGTTGGCGGCCTGCGAGCTGAAGGCGACGGCAGCGGCGGCGGCTGTGGTCAACACGGTCACACGTGCGCGGCTCGGCTGCTTGGGACGACGGTGGGACGCCACGGGTGACAAGCTCCTTCTCGGCCCCTCCGCCGTCGCTCCCAGTGAGCGATCACCCGAGCGGAGGTTCGGGGCCTGACCCTAGTGACCTTCCTGTGATCAGTTCAAATCCTCAGATGAAAAATTCCGCCACAGAGGTCATTCTTTGCACGGGACTCACAGGCTGTGCGGTGAACTTGACCGTACGTCGCGTGAAGGTCGCGCCAATTCGGGCATCTCGCCTGGAAGTTACACATGGTGCGTACGCCCCTTAGGCCCTGGAACGGCCGCTAGCCCCGCGAAAGGCGCTTCAGCAGCATCGCCGAGGCCACGGGACGGGCGCCCGCGCGGGCCACACCGTCGGCGACCTCGCGGTCGGTGGAGGCCACGATGACCGGCCGGCCGGGCGGTTCGGCGCGCACCAGCTGACGGATCAGCTCGTCGGCGGTGACGCCCGGCTTCGAGAACAGCACCCGCACTCCGCGCGGCGGCGCGAGCAGTACCGGCGCGGCCAGTTCGGCCCCGTCGAAGACGCACGTCACCTCGGCGCCGCTCTGCGCCGCCAGTTGCGAGAGCTGCCCCAGCAGCCTCAGGCGCTGCTTCTCCAGCGGCATCTGCGGATAGCCGGTCTTGGTGACGTTGTAGCCGTCGACGACCAGGTGGGCCTGCGGCAGCGCCAGCAGCTGGTCCAGGACCTGAGGGTCGTTCTCGGACAGGGCGCGGGCGGCGATGTCCTTGGGGCTCATCCGGCCCGGCTCGACGGCGTCCACCGTCTCGGCGGGCCGCACCGACACCGGCGGCAGGGCCAGCTCGCGCCGGAGCCCCTGGGTGGCGTCCAGCAGGGTGTCCAGCAGCAGCCGCACCCTCATGTCCTCGACGCTGCGGCCCTCGCGCGCCGCCCGGCGCGCCGCCTCCAGCGCGGCCTCGGTCTCGCCCAGCCGCGCCTTGAGCCGCCGGGTCTCGCTCTCGGCGGCGGACACCTGGGCCTGCCCCTCGGCGCGGACGGCCTCGATCTCGCCGTGCGCCTTGCGCAGAGCGGCCTCGCCGCGCTTGACGTCACTGAGGGCGGCGCGGAGCTTGCGGTGCAGCGACTCGGCTTCCTTCCTGGCCGATTCCAGCTCCGTGCGCAGCCGCTCCGTCTCGACCCTGGTGTGGTCACGGGCCCGGGCCAGCTCGGCGCGCAGCCGCTCCAGCTCGGCCCGGTTCTCCTCGTCGGCCCGCTCGGCGTCGGCCCGCTGGGCCTCCTCGCCGGCGGCGGTCACGAGCTTCACCCAGTCCGTCGGCCGCAGTACGTAGGCCGCGGCCGCCACGTCGAGCGGATCCGCGGCCGGGGGCGGGGAGCCTGAGTCGAGGGCGCCGGTCAGCTCCGGCTGGGCCTCTCTGAGCTTCTCCCCGATGCGCTGCCGGAACAGCGGGTCGGTCTCCAGCGCCGCGGCCATGGCGTTGCCGGCGAACTTGGCCCGCCGGTTCGGGGCGAACCGCGCGTACTGCCTGAGCTGCGCGGGCAGCTCGCCGACCGTCAGCGAACCGAAACCGTCGGAGACGATCTGGACGACCCTGCGGCGCACGCCGTCGGGCAGCGGACGGTCGAGCACCTCGGCGGCGCCGTCGCCCGGCCCCCCGCCCGTGGTCTCCACCATCCGTCACACACCCCAATTCTCGCGGGGCCATCCCCCACTCTCGACTTCGCTCGAGCGGGGGGACCCCCATCGTCAGGAGCCGGCACCCGGCCTGTCCACGAGTTCCACCTGGTCCACCGCGTTGCACCAGCGGCAGCGCACCGACTCGATGGTCTCACTGAGCACCTCGCGCTCCTCGACCTTCGGCTCTCCGGCCAGATCGAGGTGGACGTACTCGACGACCTTCGACGAGCGGGTCACGTCGAACCTCGTGAGGTTGCCGCAGAGGGCGCAGCGCCACCGCGTCGAGGCGGTGGGCAGGGGAACCGTCATCGTGGCCTGTTCTCTTTCCTTCTAGTGTCCGTGACGCCACCGGCATCCCCGGTGCGTGTGGCTCGTAACCCTACGGCCTGGCGGGTCCTCGCCGCCCACGCGTCCGCGGCGGCGAGGCGGTCTGTGCGGGTGCGTCCGGTTACGTCATGCTCTGTGTTCATGATCAGCAAGTGGAGTGCGTCGATCGTCCGGGCCGGCAGATCGGTCCGGGGGTCGTCGGCGCCGGTGACGTACTCACTGATCGCCCTGTGCTGCGCGGTCTTCCTGGCCGGGCCCGCCTCGGGCCTGAGTCCGGCGTACGGCACGGGCGACGACCTGCTCGCCGCGCAACGGTCCTACTTCCGGCGCTGGGGGGTGATCCCCGCAGAACTGTTCGAGGGATCCGCCGGATCGGCCCTCACCCCCGCGACGGCCCTCTTCGTCCACGGCAGCTGGGTGCACCTGCTCGGCAACATGCTCTTCCTCTACGTCTTCGGGGCGATGACCGAGGAACGGATGGGCCGGGTGCAGTTCACCCTGTTCTACGTCGGCTGCGGCTATCTGGCGCTGCTGGGCTACGCCGTCGCCAACGCGGACTCCGAGCAGTCCCTGGTCGGTGCCTCGGGGGCGATCTCGGCGGTCCTCGGTGCGTTTCTCTACCTGTTCCCGCGGGCCAGGGTGACCAGTCTCCTGCCCTTCCTCTTCTTCCTGCCGGTGCGCTTCCCGGCCTGGATCGTGCTGCCGTTCTGGGCGGCGCTCCAGTGGCTGGCGGCGGGACGGGCCCCGGACGGCCCGGGCGTCGCCTACCTCGCCCACCTGGTGGGTTTCGGCCTCGGCTTCGGCTACGCCTCGGTCCGCTACGGCCGTCCCACTAGAGTGAAGGCCGCCCCTGCTCCGGCCCCCGAGGGAGAGAACCAGCCGTGATCACCGCGATCGTCCTCATCAAGACCAGCGTGGACCGGATCCCCGAGATCGCGGAGTCGATCGCCGCGCTGGACAACGTCAGCGAGGTCTTCTCCGTCACCGGCACCTACGACCTCATCGCGATGGTCCGGGTGAAGGAGCACGAGGACCTGGCGGAGGTCATCCCCGGCCGGATCAGCAAGATCCCCGGGGTGGAGGGGACCGACACGCACGTGGCGTTCCGCACGTACTCGCAGCACGACCTGGAGGCGGCGTTCGCGATCGGGCTGGACAACTGAGGACCGCCGCGGCCCCTGGATGAAGAGTTCTTCATCCAGGGTTCATCATCGGCTCCTGGTTCCGGCCGCAGGCTCGGGCGCATGGCTTTCTCCCGTCGTATGGCGGCCCTGTCCGCCGTCGTGCTGATCCCCTTGGGCATCGCCGCGACCAGCTACGCCCTCGCGGACAGCCCCGAGGCGCCCAAGGTCCCGTCCCAGCAGGTGGAGCTGGACAACAGCTCGCCCACACCCACCTCCACGCTCACACCCGCGAAGTCCACGCCGCCGAAGCCCACACCGGGCGACGAGGCCGGCTCGCGGCCTCCGGTGACCGACAGCTCAGCGAGTGGCGATGACGACGACGACCGCGGCCGGGGAGCATCGGACGACGGGCCCGGCGACGACGACGGCGCCGGTTCTGACAACTGACGCCGGCCGCCGGCGCGTCTCCGCCCGGGTCCGCATCCTGCTCTGGCTGCTGCTCGTGATGGCGGTCGCGCTCGCCTCCGTCGCCATGACCACCCGCTCGTTCCTGCTGCGGGACGTCGACAACCGGATCAACCGCCTGCTCACCCAGGAGACCGGCGAGTTCGCCAACTTCGAGGAGCAGGGCGGGGACCCGCGGACGGGCCGGCCGTTCACCGACGCGGACCGGCTGCTGACGGTGTTCCTGGAACGGCAGAACCCCGACGCGGACGAGGAGCTGATCGGCCTGGTGACCAGGACCGACGGCAGCCTCCGGCCGCTGCGCCAGCAGCACGACGTGGCCGTCGCCCTGCCCCTGGACCGGGACGTCGACGCCCTGCGCCGCATCTTCGGCTCGCCCGCGTCCTCCGGTGTGCTGCACCGGCCGGAGGGCGAGATCCGCTGGGCCAAGGTCACCGTGGCCCAGCAGGGCCGGGAGCCGGACGCCGCGTTCGTCGTCGCCTTCCATCCGGAGCGCGAGCAGGCCCGCGTGAACAGCATGTTCCGCACGCTGCTCGTCATCTCCGGGGTCGCCCTGCTGCTGACCGTCGGGATCGCCTGGGCGGTCGCCGGGCGGATCCTCAGGCCCGTGCGGGTGGTGCGCACCGCGGCGGCGCAGCTCACCGAGCAGGACCTCACCCGGCGGATCCCGGTGCACGGAAACGACGACATAGCGGCTCTCGCCGATACGTTCAACGGCATGCTCGACCGGCTGGAGCGGGCCTTCGCCGCCCAGCGCGAGTTCGTCGACGACGCGGGCCACGAGCTGCGCACGCCCATCACCATCGTGCGCGGCCATCTCGAACTCATGGGCGACGACCCGGCCGAACGCGAGGAGACCATCCGGCTGGTGACCGACGAGCTGGACCGGATGAGCCGCATCGTCGAGGACCTGCTGCTGCTCGCCAAGGCCGAACGCCCCGACTTCGTCTCCCCCGAGCCGGTCCAGGTCGCCGAACTCACCGCCGACGTCTACGTCAAGGCCCGCACGCTCGGCGAACGCGACTGGCAGCTCGCCGAGGTCGCCGACCTGGAGGCCGAGCTGGATCCGCAGCGGATCACCCAGGCCATGGTGCAGCTGGCGCAGAACGCCGTGCAGCACACCACGTCCGGCCAGACCATCCGCATCGGCTCTCGCACCGACGGCCCGCACCTGGAGCTGTACGTCGCCGACTCCGGGCCCGGTGTGCAGCCCCAGGACACCGAGGTGATCTTCGAACGCTTCCGGCGCGGCACGGCCCGCCGTGGCGCCCGGGGCTCCGGCGCCGGGCTCGGACTGTCCATCGTCAAGGCGATCGCCGAGGGGCACCGGGGCCGGGTACGGCTCCACGGCACGCCCGGGGGCGGCGCCACCTTCGCCCTCGTTCTGCACGCGCCCCGGGCACCGGAAGGGGATCCCACGTGAACCGCATCCTCATCGTCGAGGACGAGGAGCGCATCGCCTCCTTCGTGGAAAAGGGCCTGCGCTCCAACGGCTTCACCACGACCGTCGTCACCGACGGCGACGCGGGCTACGAGTACGCCCTGACCGGCGGCTTCGACCTCGTCGTCCTGGACATCGGACTGCCCGGCCGGGACGGCTTCACGATCCTGCGCGAGCTGCGCGAGGCGCGGGTGACGGTGCCGGTGATCGTGCTGACCGCGCGGGACTCCGTACGGGACACGGTGGCCGGTCTCGAGGGCGGCGCCGACGACTGGATGACCAAGCCGTTCCGCTTCGAGGAGCTGCTCGCCCGGGTGCGGCTGAGGCTGCGGACGGCCGCGCGGGCGCCGGAGGTGACGGTGCTCAGATCCGGTTCCCTGAGCCTGGACCTGCGCACGCGCCGGGCGCGCTCCGGGGAGCGGACCGTCGACCTGACGGCCCGTGAGTTCGTGCTGCTGGAACTGTTCCTGCGGCATCCCGGGCAGGTGCTGTCCCGGGAGCAGATCCTGTCCCATGTGTGGGGGTACGACTTCGACCCGGGGTCCAACATCGTGGACGTGTACGTGCGGACGCTGCGCAAGAAGCTGGGGGCGGAGCGGGTGGAGACGGTACGCGGGATGGGCTACCGGCTGCCCACCGGCTGAGGAACGGGTGAAGGCCCGGGTGAAGTTCCCTTCATCTTCGGCTCATCGACGGCTCACCACCCGGGCGAATCCTCGATGACGTGACGCTGAACCTCCGATCCACCGCCGCCCTGTGCGCGGCGCTGACCGTCTGCCTCCTGCTCGCGGTCCCCCGGAACTTCCCGGGACTCGGCGCCGACGCCCGTTTCACGCTCGCCGTGTTCGTACTGGCGACCTGCGCCTGGATGGGGACGTCGATCGACGACACCTACATCGCGCTGGGCGCCGGGCTCGCGCTCACGGTGACCGGCGTGATCAGCAGCGACACCCTGTTCGGCACACTCGGTGAAGCCACGGTGTGGCTCCTGATCTGCGCGTTCGTACTGGCCGCCGCGGTGAGCCGGACCGGGCTCGCGGGGCGGGCGGCGGTGTTTCTGGTCAGCGGGGCGCGCACGGTACGGCAGCTCGTGCACCTGACGACGGCGGCCCTGGTCGTCACGGCGTTCGCGGTGCCCGCCACCTCCGGCCGGGCCGCGCTCGCGCTGCCGGTGTTCCTCGCCCTCGCCAAGGTCCTCGCCGACCGGAAACGACTGGTCGTGATGCTGGCGCTGCTGTTCCCGACCGTGATCCTGCTGTCGGCGGTGGCGACCCTGATCGGCGCCGGAGCGCATCTGATCACCGTGTCGGTGCTGTGGGAGGCGACCGGGCGGCACATCGGCTTCACTCAGTGGCTGCTGCTGGGCCTGCCGCTGGCCGTGGCCTCCTCGCACCTGTCCGCCGAGCTGGTCCTGCTGACGACGACCCGGCGGGCGGACCGCAGCGGCCCGGTCCGCATCACCCCCGAGCAGATCCAGCAGCACAGCGAGCAGCCGGTCACCGGCCCCTGGAGCCAGGCCGAGAAGCGCTGCGCCCTGCTCATGGCCACGGTGGTGCTGCTGTGGTGCAGTGAGCCCCTGCACCGCGTGCCGCCCGCGCTGGTCGCGCTGATCGGCGCGGTCATCGCCTCGTCGCCCGCCCTCGGCACCGTGCGCCTGAAGGACGCGCTGAAGACCGTCCCCTGGTCACTGCTGCTGTTCATGGCGGCGACGATGGCGATGGGCGTCGCGCTCACCGACTCCGGAGCGGCGAAGTGGCTGGTCTCCGGGCTGCCGACGAGTCAGGCCCCGGTGGTGTTCCTGGCGGTCGTGATCGCGGTCAGCACGGCCGCCCACCTGGTCCTCCAGTCCCGCTCCGCCCGCTCCTCCGTCCTGGTCCCGCTGGTCGTGGCCGCCTCCGTCGGCGTCGGCGTCAACCCGGTCGCCGCCGCGCTCGCCTCCACCGCCGCCGCCGGCTTCTGCCACACGCTGCCCGCCTCCGCCAAGCCGGTCACGCTCTTCGCGCAGATCCCCGGCACCCCCACCTACACCCCGCGCGACCTGCTGCGGCTGTCCGCCTTCCTGGCCCCGCTGACCGCCGCGCTCGTGCTGCTCTTCGCCGTCGCGGTGTGGCCGCTGCTCGGCGTCTCCGTCACCCGTTAAGGAGCCCCACCCATGCTGACCCGTGTCGTCGTAGCCCCCAGCGGGTTCAAGGAGTCCCTGTCCGCGGAGGCCGCCGCCGACGCCATCGCCGCCGGCGTACGCCGTGTCCTGCCCGACGCCGAGCTCGACCTCGTCCCGCTGGTGGACGGCGGCGAGGGCACGGCCGTCGCCCTGGCCGCCGCGACCGGGGGCCGGCTCGTCACCGTGCCCGCCACCGGCCCGGTCGGGGAGACCATCGGCGCCCACTTCGCCCTGCTGGGCTCCGGGGACACGGCGGTCGTGGAGATGGCGGCGGTCGCGGGCCTCTCCCTCGTCCCGCGCGGCCTGCGCGACCCGGGCGCCACCACCACCTACGGCGTCGGCGAGCTGATCCGCTCCGCGCTCGACCAGGGCGTCCGGCGGATCCTCGTCGGCTGCGGCGACTCGGGCACCTCCGACGGCGGCGCGGGCGCGCTCCAGGCGCTCGGTGCCCGGCTGCTGGACGAGCAGGGCGAGGAACTCCCGGTCGGGGGCCGGGAGCTGACGAGACTGCACCGCATCGACCCGAGGCGCCTGGACACCCGCCTGGCGGACGTGGAGCTGCTCGTCGCCTGCAACCCGTACAACGTGCTGTGCGGCGAACGCGGCGTGGCCCGGGTCTTCGGACCGCAGAAGGGCGCGACGCCCGCCCAGGTCGAGCAGCTGTCGACCGGACTGGAGAACTGGGCCTTCGTCCTCACCCGCGACGTCGCCGTCCCGGACACCAACCTCCGGTACGGTCCCGGAACCGGGGCCTCCGGCGGCCTGGGCGCCGGCCTCGCCGCCCTCGGCGCCCGTCTCCTCCCCCGCTTCGACGTGCTGCTGGACCACCTCGACCTGGACGCCCGGCTGGCCGGCGCGGACCTGGTGATCACCGCCGAGGGCGCCCTGGACCACCAGACGCCGCGCGGCAAGGTCCCCGCCGAGGTGGCCCGCCGGGCCAAGCTCTACGGCCGCCCGGTCCTGGCCCTGGCGGGCACGCTCGGCGAGGGCGCGCACGAGGTGCCGGGCGTGGACGCGTTCAGCGGCATCCTGCCGGCACCGATGGCCCTGGCGGAGGCCCTGGTCCGGGCGAGCGAGCTGCTCACGGACGCCACCGAGCGGGCCCTGCGGATGATCGTCCTCGGCACCCGGCTACCGCTGGTCTCCGACCGGGCCGTTCAGGCCGACCTGTCCGGGACGCAACGCCCGTCCTCCGTGCGGTAGTTCCACCGCGCCCCGTCTGTCACGAGCTCCTTCACGGCCCGGACGAACCGCTCCACGTGCTCGTCCGGCGTACCCGCGCCGAAGCTCACGCGGATGGCGTTGAGGGACTTCTCGCCGGGAGCCGCCTCCGGTGCCCCGCACTCGCCCTGCGTCTGCGGGTCGCTGCCGAGCAGCGTGCTCACCAGCGGGTGGGCGCAGAAGAGCCCGTCCCGGACGCCGATGCCGTACTCGGCGGAGAGCGCGGCGGCGAAGTGCGAGCTGTTCCAGCCCTCGACGACGAAGGAGAGCACACCGACACGCGGCGCGTCGTCCCCGAAGAGGGACAGGAACCGCACCTGGGGGACGTCGGCGAGCCCCTCCCGCACCTTGGCGACCAGGTACTGCTCGCGGGCGACGAGCGTGTCGAAGCCGGCCTCCGTCAGCGCCTTGCAGGCGGAGGCGAGGGCGTAGGCACCGATGACGTTGGGCGAACCGGCCTCGTGACGGGCGGCGCTGTCGTGCCACTGAACGTCCACTCCCCCGTCCGTGCGCCGGGTGACCTTGCGGCTGGCGCCGCCGCCGGCGAGGTACGGCTCGGCCTCGCGCAGCCAGTCGGCCCGCCCGGCCAGCACGCCGGAGCCGAAGGGCGCGTACAGCTTGTGCCCGGAGAAGGCGACCCAGTCGACATCGAGGTCCCTGACGGACACGGGGTGATGCGGGGCCAGTTGGGCGGCGTCGAGCACGATCCGGGCGCCGTGGGCGTGCGCGACCGCCGCGAGCTCCCGTACGGGCCACAGCTCGCCGGTGACGTTCGAGGCGCCGGTGACGCAGACGAGGGCGGGCCCGTGGGGGTCCCTCTCGGCGAGGGCGCGCTTCAGGGTCTCGACGGCCTGGCGGGGGCTGCGCGGGGCGTCGAGGTAGGTGACGCGGGCGTCGCGCCAGGGCAGCAGGGCGGCGTGGTGCTCGGTCTCGAAGACGAAGACCTGGCAGCCGGCCGGGAGCGCGGCGGCGAGGAGGTTGAGGGAGTCGGTGGTGGACCGGGTGAAGACCACCTGGTCACCGTCCCGGCAGTCGAGGAACTCCGTGACCGTACGGCGGGCGTTCTCGAAAAGGTCGGTCGACAACTGGGACAGGTACCCGGCACCGCGGTGGACGCTGCCGTAGTACGGCGCGTAGGCGGCGACGTCGTCCCAGACCCGCTGGAGCGCCGGGGCGCTGGCGGCGTAGTCGAGCGCGGCGTAGGTGACCTCACCACCGGTGACGAGTGGAACGGTGACGTCCCGGCCCAGGACGGGCAGCGGGGCACAGACGGCCTGGTCGGCGGCGACAGCGGAGGCAGTGGAGACGGACATGGGGGAACTCCCGTGAGAGACAGGGGTGGAGAGAAAAGGGGTGTGCGGAGGCGGGGCTCTGCGGCCCTAGCGCATTCGCTTGCTCACGGGAGGCTCCCTCGAACGACCAGGACCCCTGGTTTCGCGAGGGGTCCGCGCTTGCCGTAGACCTTGCTGACTACGGCCTGGTCTTCACCCGGGGCACCCCGCCACGGACGGAGGGTTGCCGGACAGTCGGCCGGGGCCTCATGACTGTCACTCATGACCTGGAGAGGAACTTACGAGAATGATCGAGGTCCCGCAACCCGCGTCCGGATTGCGGGACACCCCGCGCCAGTGTCTGACACATCCCCGTCGTCCGCCCGGAGGGCGGGCTCCGCGGCGTCATGGGGGTCCCCCTGCTCGAGCGAAGTCGAGAGCTTGGGGGAGCGTGCGATCGCAAGGCGCCGGAGCGCCCTCGATGGGGTCCCCCCTGCTCGAGCGCGTGCCGGACGCCGCGGAGCAGGCGGGGATTTGTCAGACAGGCCCTACGCGTTGCTCGCCGCCACCCACCGCTCCAGGGTCCGCTTGGCGGCCCCGGAGTCGATCGATTCGGCCGCCTTCGCCATGCCGGCACGGATCTGCTCGGCCAGCGTCCCCCGGCCGGGATCGAGGGCCACCAGGGCAGCCGCCGAGTTCAGCAGGACCGCGTCCCGCACCGGGCCCGTCTCTCCGTCCAGCAGGCGGCGGGCGACCTCCGCGTTGTAGGAGGCGTCCGCGCCGCGCAGGGCCTCCACGGGGACGAGTTCGATGCCCACGTCGCGCGGGTCGAAGGCCTCCTCGGTCACCTTGCCGTCACGGACGACCCACACCCTGGACGTGGCGGTGGTGGTCAGTTCGTCGAGGCCGTCGTCGCCGCGGAAGACCAGGGACGAGTGGCCGCGCTCGGCGAATACACCCGCGACGATCGGTGCCATGCGCGGATCCGCGACACCGACGGCCTGGGCGCGTACCTTCGCGGGGTTGGTCAGCGGGCCGAGGACGTTGAAGATCGTTCGGATGCCCAACTGGCCACGGGCCGCGCCCGCGTGGCGCATCGCCGGGTGGAACTTCGCCGCGAAACAGAAGGTGATCCCGGCGTCCTCGGCGACCTGGGCCACCCGGTGCGTCGGCAGCTCCAGGTTGACGCCGAGCTTCTCCAGCACGTCCGACGCCCCGGACGCCGAGGACGCCGCGCGGTTGCCGTGCTTGACGACCTTCGCACCCGTGCCGGCGATGACGATCGCCGACATCGTGGAGATGTTGACGGTCTTCGCCCCGTCGCCGCCCGTGCCGACGATGTCGACGGCCGGGCCCGGCACTTCGATCACGTTCGCGTGCTCGTACATCGCCCGGACGAATCCGGCGATCTCCTCGACGGTCTCGCCCTTGGCCCGCAGCGCCACCACGAACCCGGCGATCTGGGCGTCCGTCGCCTCGCCGCGCATGATCAGGTCCATCGCCCACGCGGTGTCGTCGGCGGTCAGGTCCCGGCGCTCCAGCAGACCGTTCAACAGCAGGGGCCAGGAGCGGCCCGCCGCGGTGTCGCCTCCAGCGGGGATCACAGCGCTCATAAGCCGCTCCAGGGTCAGGCGTCCCGCACTACGGGACGAGGGTCTCAACGAGGTCCACCCTATCCAGCCACGGGGCACGGCGAAGGGCCCCGTCCGAACACCGGACGGGGCCCTTCGTGTGGCGTGGCGAAGCAGTGATCAGTGGTGGCCGTGGCCGCTGGTGATCTCCCGGTACTCCTCGGCGGTCGGCTTCGGGATCTGGGCTCCCTCGCCGTAGTAGGAATCGCTGAGCTTGGCGCGCAGCTTCTCGGAGCCCTTCACCTTGCGCTCGACACCGTTCTCGTCGACCGTCGGGCCGATCTCGGCCGGCTTGTACTGCTCGTGCGCCGTGAGCGTGTACATCTGCTCCTGGCTGAGCGGCTCGTGCACCTCGATGAACTCACCGTGCGGCAGGCGCTTGATGATGCCGGTCTCGCGACCGTGCAGCACCTTCTCCTTGTCCCGGCGCTGGAGGCCGAGGCAGATCCGCTTGGTGATGATGAACGCGATGACCGGCCCGGCGAAGAACCCGATCCGGACGAACCAGGTGACCGCGTTGATCGACAGGTGGAAGTGGGTGGCGACGATGTCGTTGCCACCGCCGATCAGCATGATCATGTAGCCGGTGACCCAGGCGACACCGAAGGCGGTGCGCGTCGGGGCGTTGCGCGGCCGGTCCAGGATGTGGTGCTCGCGCTTGTCCCCGGTGACCCACGACTCGATGAACGGGTAGAGGGCGATGATCCCGAGGAAGAGACCGAACAGCACCAGCGGGATGAACACGCCCAGGACGAGCGTGTGACCCCAGAAGTCGATCTCCCAGCCGGGCATCGCCCGGACCAGACCCTCGGCGAAGCCCATGTACCAGTCGGGCTGCGCACCCGTCGACACCTGGTCGGGACGGTAGGGGCCCAGGACCCAGATGGGGTTGACGGTCGCGATGCCGGCGATGGCCGCGATGACGCCGAAGACCAGGAAGAAGAAGCCTCCGGCCTTGGCCATGTAGACCGGCAGCAGCGGCATGCCGACGACGTTCTTGTTGGTCCGGCCGGGACCCGCGAACTGCGTGTGCTTGTGGTAGAAGACCAGGATCAGGTGGCCGACCACGAGCCCGAGCATGATGCCCGGCAGCAGCAGGATGTGGATCGAGTAGAACCGGGCGACGAAGTCGGTACCCGGGAACTCCCCGCCGAACAGGAACATCGAGATGTACGTGCCGATGATCGGCGTGGACAGGATCGCGCCCTGGGTGAAGCGGACACCGGTGCCGGAGAGCAGGTCGTCCGGGAGCGAGTAGCCGGTGAAACCGGTGAACATGCCCAGGACGAACAGCAGGAAGCCGAACAGCCAGTTGATCTCACGCGGCTTGCGGAACGCGCCGGTGAAGAACACGCGCATCATGTGCACGAACATGCCGGCGAGGAAGATGATCGCCGCCCAGTGGTGGATCTGCCGGATGAGCAGACCGCCGCGCACGTCGAAGCTGATGTCCAGGGTGGAGGCGAAGGCCTCCGACATCAGCTGCCCCTGGAGCGGGACGTAACTGCCGTGGTACTCCACCTCGTTCATCGACGGGTGGAAGAACAGCGTCAGGTACACACCCGTCAGGATGATGATGATGAAGCTGTAGAGGCAGATCTCACCGAGCATGAAGGACCAGTGGTCCGGGAAGATCTTGCGCATGTTGGCCTTGGCCAGGGAGTAGATCCCGAGGCGGCCGTCGGCCCAGTCGGCGACCCGCTCTCCGGCGGGTGCCTTGCGGCGTTCTTGTGCAGTGCTCATCCGCGCTCCCAGAAAGCAGGGCCGACGGGCTCTTCGAAGTCGCCGAGCGCCTCGAGGTAACCCTCGTCGTTCACGCCGATGCGGAGCTGCGGCAGGGCGTGACCAGCGGGACCGAAGATCACTCGGGCACCGTCGGAGAGGTCGAAGGTGGACTGGTGGCAGGGGCAGAGCACGTGGTGCGTCTGCTGCTCGTACAGGGAGATCGGGCAGCCGACGTGGGTGCAGATCTTCGAGTACGCGACGATGCCCTCGTGCGACCACTCGAGCTCGCGCTTGTCCTTGATGTTCTCCGGCTGGATCCGGACGATCATCAGGGCGGCCTTGGCGATCTCGTTCTGGAACTCGTGGTCGTGCTCCTCCAGGCCCTCGGGCTTGGCGAAGGTCAGCGAACCGACCGCGACGTCCGAGGGACGCAGCGGCTCGTTCGTGTTCATGTTCACGAGCAGCTTGCCCTTGGACCACAGCGTGTGACGCAGCTTGTCCTCGGGCAGCGGGCCGAGGTCGCGCAGCAGCACGACACCGGAGAGCGGCACCAGCGTGAGCGCGCCGAACATGGTGTTGCGGATCAGCTTGCGGCGGCCGAGCGCGGACTCCTTGGCGCCCTGCTTGAAGTCGGCGAAGACCTTCTCGCGGACCTCGGGCTCCGCCTCGATCGGGTGCCGCTCGTCAGCGATCTCCACGTCCGACATCAGGGTGCGGGCCCAGTGGACGGCGCCCGCGCCGATGCAGAACAGCGCGATGCCGAGCGTCATGCCCAGCGCGAAGTTCAGCGCGCTGATGTGGCCCAGCGGGAAGATGTAGACCGACTTGTCGACCGGGATCGCCACGAACGCGGCGATGAAGGCGATGGTGGCCAGCATCGACACCGTGAACATCAGGGCGACCGCACGCTCGGACCGCTTGGCGGCCCGCTCGTCGACGTCCTGGATCCGGTGCTCGTGGGGGGGCAGGCCCGGGTCGGCGAACGGGTGCTTCTCGTCCGCGGGGCTCAGCGCCCCGTGCCCGTGCTCGTCATGTCCTGCGGACTGCTCGGCAGGCAGGTTCTCTTCTGGATTCTCTTGGCTACTCATGACTTCTTGGCCTTTGCGGTCCGGGCGGCGACCCACACGGCGACGGCGATCAGCCCGCCGAGACCGAAGATCCAGCCGAACAGTCCCTCGCTGACCGGCCCGAGGCCGCCGAGCTCGAGGCCGCCGGGGCTCTCGGACTTGCTGCTGTTGACCGCGTCCAGGTACGCGATGATGTCCTTCTTGTTCTCCTCCGACAGCGTGGTGTCGGGGAAGGACGGCATGTTCTGCGGGCCGGTCTGCATGGCCTCGTAGATGTGCTTCGGGCTGACGCCCTCGAGGTCCGGTGCGTACTTGCCGTGCGTCAGCGCACCGCCCTTGCCGGTGAAGTTGTGGCACTGCGCGCAGTTGGTACGGAACAGCTCACCGCCCTTGGCGATGTCGGCACCCTGGGGGCCGTACTGCTCCTCGGTCGGGATGGCAGGCCCGGCGCCCAGCGAGGCGATGTAGGCCGCGAGCTGGTCGATCTCGGCCTGGCTGTAGATGTTCTTCTTCTTGGGGACCTGCGGGCCCTGGGAGGTGGCGGCCGGCATACGGCCGGTGGCCACCTGGAAGTCCACGGCCGCGGCGCCCACGCCCACCAGGCTCGGCCCGTCGGAGGTGCCCTGACCGCCGGTGCCGTGGCAACTGGCGCAGCCGACCGAGTAGAGCTTCTTGCCCTCCTCGATGGTGAGGGACTGGGCGGTTTCGTCGGCCTCAGCCTTGCTCGTGGGTGCGAACACGGCGTACAGCCCCCCGCTGAAGAGCAGCGCGAGGAGTAGGACGACGACCGCCGCCAGCGGGTGGCGTCGTCGTGCGGAGAGCTTTTTCACGGATTACCCCGGTGTCAGGATCTTCTGCGTCGGTGCTTCTGGGATGCGTGCCTCGTCGGGCGCGCGCTGCGGTCCCGCTACTTGATCATGTAGATCGTGGCGAAGAGGCCGATCCAGACGACATCGACGAAGTGCCAGTAATAGGACACGACGATCGCGGCGGTCGCCTGCTCGTGGGTGAACCTCCGGGCCGCGTAGGTCCGGCCCAGGACCAGCAGGAAGGCGATGAGACCGCCCGTCACATGCAGGCCGTGGAAGCCGGTGGTCAGGTAGAAGACCGAGCCGTACGGGTCGGAGGACAGGGACAGGCCCGCCTCCTTGACCAGCTCGGTGTACTCGAGGACCTGGCCGCCGATGAAGATCGCACCCATCACGAAGGTGACGATGAACCACATCCGCAGCTTCTTCACGTCACCGCGCTCGGCGGCGAAGACGCCGAGCTGGCAGGTGAGTGAGGAGAGCACCAGGATGGTGGTGTTCGCCGCCGAGAACGGGAAGTTGAGATGGCTGGCCATCTCCTTCCAGTGATCGGGACCCGTCACCGATCGCAGGGTGAAGTACATCGCGAAGAGGGCCGCGAAGAACATCAGCTCGGAACTCAGCCAGATGATGGTTCCGACGCTGGTGAGGTTCGGCCGGTTGACCGACGGGTGCGCGTGCCCGGTTTCTACTGTCGTTGCTGTCGCCACGACCGACATTATGTCGGTCGCTTATCCCGCCCTCACTCCGGGGGGTGCCGTTCGGAGTGTCCGACCCGGTCGTACCGCTGTTGACGTGGTGTTCAAGGGAGTAGCATCCGCCCCACGGGCCTGTCCTTACGACGCTGACGTCACGGAGGAACAATGCAGCCGACCGCCACGGTGCTGGTCTACAGCGACGACTCCAACACCCGCGAGCAGGTGCGGCTCGCCACGGGACGGCGGCCGGCGCCGGACGTTCCCCTGGTGGAGTTCGTGGAGTGTGCGACTCCGGGAGCGGTGCTCAAGGAGTTGGACCGGGGTGGGATCGACGTCTGTGTGCTGGACGGTGAGGCCGTGCCGATGGGGGGCATGGGGCTCTGCCGGCAGATCAAGGACGAGGTGTTCGAGTGTCCTCCGGTGCTGCTGCTCATCGGACGGCCGCAGGATGCGTGGCTCGCGACCTGGAGCCGGGCCGAGAGTGCGGTGACCCTGCCGGTGGAGCCGGTGGAGTTCGCCTCGGCGTTGGCTTCTTTGTTGCGGTCGAGGGCGGCTTTGAACGCCTAGGAGCCCGGGACGTCCGGTTGCGTGGCGACCTGCGGGTGTGTGGGGGTTGTTCGCGCCCACGCGCCGGAGCCGCACATCGACACGGTCCCGCGCCCCTGAGGTCAGACGCTCTGCGGGCGTAGACGGGCTCTGTCGGCTGCTGTCGGGCCCTCCGGGGTGCCGGCTGTCAGGGAGCTGCCCGTGCGCCACTGTTTCCACTCGAGGTTCCAGTCGCCGAAGCCGTTGCCGAACGGGGTCATCGTGTCGCCGGCGGAGTTTATGACCTTGACGATGTCGCCCTCGCGGATGTTCTCGTAGAACCACGCGGCGTTCTCGGTGCTCATGCCGGTGCAACCGTGGCTGACGTTGGCGTAGCCCTGGGAGCCGACGGACCAGGGCGCGGCGTGGACGTACTCGCCGCTGTTGGTGACGCGCACGGAGTGGTGGACGATCAGGTCGTAGAAGTCCGAGGCGCCGATGCTGGCGCTGGTCATCCGGACGGTGCCTTCCTTGGCCAGGACGACCTTGACACCGTTGCGGGTTTCGTATCCGGGCATGCCCGTGGTGACCGGGATCTGCCGGACGATCTCGTCGTTCTTGTAGACGCTCATCCGGTGGGCCGCGGCGTCCGTGACGGCTATGACCTTGTCGGCGGTGTTGATCGTCAGCGGCTTGGCCTTGCCGCCCCGCATACGGTCGCCGATCTTGATGCCCGCCAGGTTGCTGCGGACCTGGATGGTGGCCTGCGCGGGCCAGTAGTCCTTCGGGCGGTAGTGGAGCTTCTTGTCGTCCACCCAGTGCCAGGCGCCGTCCGTGGCGGGTATGGAGGAGACCTTGAGGGCCCGTTCGACGACGGCCCGCTGGGATCTGTCCTTGACGGGCTGGCTCAGCTCGGCCGTGATGGGCTGGCCGACGCCGTAGGTGCCCGCCTTGGGGCCGAAGGTGACGTCCAGGCGCTTCTTGGAGGTGGGCTTGCCGGTGTCGAAGGTGAGGACCTTGCGGCCGGGCGCCCCGTCCTCGTCCTCGGTGCTCACGCGGACCGTGTAGCTGGCGTCGGCGGCGAGCGGCGAGGTGCTGTGCCAGCGGCCGCCGTCGGCGGCGAGTTCGCCGGCCACGTAGCGTCCGGCGGCATCGTAGGCCGTGACGTCCGTGATGCGCCCGTCGGAGTCCTCGGCGACCACTTCCAGGGGCTTGTCGGGGTCGGCCTTCTTGCGGCCCTGTGAGGGGGCGTTGAAGGAGATCTGGTCCGCCGCGTCGTAGGGGCGGTGGGAGAGCGGGTTGCCGTCCGAGCCGCAGGCGGTGACGCCCGCGCAGAGGGCTATCACCAGCAGCGTGCAGCTGGCGACTGGGCGGGAGATCGCTGTGTGGCTCATGGCCTCACGCTAGGAAGCCGCGTCAACTGCGGCACGCCGAGTGACTCGTACGAGTGACACGTATTGCGGCAAAAGCAGGGGCCCGGACGCTCCTTGCGGAGTGTCCGGGCCCCTGAAGCGTTCGGCTCGTGTTACTGGGTGCGGTTCTCACCGCGGTAGTACTCGAAGACCCAGCCCCAGACACCGATCAGGATGATCGGCAGCGAGAAGTACAGCAGCCACCAGCCGATCGCGATGGCCAGGAAGGCGAGGGCGCCACCGATGGCCAGGGAGAGCGGCTGCCAGCTGTGCGGGCTGAAGAACCCGACCTCGCCGGCGTCGTCCGCGACGTCCGCCTCCTTGTTGTCCTGCGCACCGACGTCGACCCGCTTGGCCGTGAAGCCGAGGTAGAAGCCGATCATGATGCACAGGCCGAAGGCCAGGAAGAGGGCCGTGGTACCGGCCGGCTCCTTCGACCACACGCCATAGACGATCGCCATGGCGAGGACGAAGACGCTCAGCCACATGAACATCTTGCCCTGGATCTTCACTTGCCGGCCTCCTTGCCACCAGCGATGGCCTTCTCGCCGTGACCGACGTTCTCGAGCTGGTCGAGGGCGGCGATCTCCGGGTGGTGCAGGTCGAACGCCGGGGATTCACTGCGGATCCGCGGCATGATGACGAAGTTGTGCCGCGGCGGCGGGCAGGAGGTCGCCCACTCCAGGGAGCGGCCGTAGCCCCACGGGTCGTCGACGCCGACCGGCTTGCCGTACTTGGCCGTCTTCCACACGTTGTAGAAGAACGGCAGGAGCGACATGCCGAGCAGGAACGAGCTGATCGTCGAGATCGTGTTCAGCGCGGTGAAGCCGTCGGCCGCGAGGTAGTCCGCGTACCGGCGCGGCATGCCCTCGGCACCCAGCCAGTGCTGGACCAGGAACGTGCCGTGGAAGCCGATGAACAGCGTCCAGAAGGTGATCTTGCCGAGGCGCTCGTCCAGCATCTTGCCGGTCCACTTCGGCCACCAGAAGTGGAAGCCGGAGAACATCGCGAAGACCACCGTGCCGAAGACGACGTAGTGGAAGTGGGCCACCACGAAGTACGAGTCCGAGACGTGGAAGTCCATCGGCGGCGAGGCCAGGATGACACCGGTCAGACCACCGAAGGTGAAGGTGATGAGGAAGCCGGTCGCCCACAGCATCGGTGTCTCGAAGGACAGCGAGCCCTTCCACATGGTGCCGATCCAGTTGAAGAACTTCACACCGGTCGGGACCGCGATCAGGAAGGTCATGAAGG
>NZ_DF968223.1:0-359 GCF_001270025.1 Streptomyces azureus
GAGTCCACGCTGACCAGGGACATGTCGATCTCGTCCCTGCGAGCGGCTTCGGCGATCGCCTCTTCCAGCAGGGCCTGGAAGACGCCGGCGTCCCGCCACCGCATGAAGCGGTTGTAGACCGTCTGCCAGGCGCCGAACCGTTCAGGCATCTCCCGCCACTGGCTGCCTGTGCGGAACCTCCAGATCACCCCCTCGAACTGCTCACGCAGCCGCTCGGGGTACGGGCCGAATCCGCCGACGGGCAGGAACGGCTCGATGAACTCCCACTCCCTGTCGTTAAGTTGCGCACGCGTCACACCACAGTCCTATCGGACCGACACCCCACCCCGGGCTTGATCGCAACTAAAGACAGCCCCTAG
>NZ_DF968224.1:0-29253 GCF_001270025.1 Streptomyces azureus
ACAGGGCGTTCGTGTCGTAGCGCAACGGCTTGGCCACCCTCGCCAGGGCCTCTGCTGTCGTCGCGTCGGAGGACACCTGTGCGCAGGCCGTTCGAGGCGCGGGTGGCGTTTCGCCGGAGGGCGCGTCCGTCGTCGTGCCGAAGTCGAGTAGCAGGGCCACCCGCTTCTTGCCGTCCTGCGCGGGCGTCTTCGCACAGATCGTCTTGAAGTCGGCCGTGCCGCGGGGGCGGGCGGCGTCGGAGGAGTCCTCGCTCACCGCGAAGCGGAAGCCCTGGACGTCGCCGTCCGAGGGGCGGGCCGTGGACGGGCCCTGGGTGGCGTAGACCCAGTCGTCGCCGTCGCGGTCCCAGAACGACCAGTACCGGTACCCGGCGGCCTGGGCCTGGCCCGCTCCCGCGCACAGCAGGAGCAAGGCCAGGAGAAGGAGAACGGCCCGGCGGATCACAGCTGCTGCCTGTTCCTGCGGCCGCTGAAGAGGAAGCCGATGCCGACACCGGCGACGAGGCAGACACCGACGTACCACCAGACGCCGAAGAGGCCCGAGTCCGAGTCGCTCTTCTCGTCCGCCGCTCGGGTCTTCTCGGCGGTCTGCGGGGCCGGGCCCGTCGCGTTCAGCTGCTTCACCAGGTCGGCGCCGCCGAAGTCGCGCGGGTTCGTGCCCGTCGCGTGGGCGGCGAAGATCAGCTGGGCGTAGGCGGCCGGACCGTTCTGGGCGGCCCAGGTCGCGGAGTTCTTCTCCAGCCAGCGCAGCGACTTCTCCGCCTGGCCGGTGTCGCCCCGCGCGGCGAGCGCGACGACCGCGTCGGCGGTGTTGCCGTAGTCGGGCTGGGGATCCGCGCCGGCGAGGGCCGAGGTGAGGTGGCCGTCCTTGGCGAGAGCCTTGGTGAGGTAGGCGGCTCCGTTGGCCGCCGCCCGCTCCGGCGTGTTCGGGTCCTCGCAGGATTCGCCCTTCGTGGCCTTGGTCTTCTCGCCGGGCTTGACCAGCATGCCCTTGCCCAATGTGCCCAGCACACCCGCCGCCGTGGCGTCCGCGTTGGCGGCGAGCTTGCCCTTCTCGTCCGGCTGGAACGCGAAGGCACCCGCGCCGTCGCCGTCACAGCCGAGGGCCAGCTTCAGCAGCGCGTCGTAGGGCGACTTGCCGCCCTTCTCGACCTGTTCCGGCTTCTCGCCGACGGCGGTCAGCGCGCCGATGACGACGGACGTGGAGTTGGTGTCGCTGGCGCCGCCGGGTGTGTAACCCCAGCCGCCGTCCTTGTTCTGGACGGACTTCAGCCAGGTGACGGCCTTGCCGGTGACGGCGTCGTGCCCGCCGAGGGCGGTGAGGGTCTGTACGGCGGCGGCCGTCTGGTTCGTGTCGACCATGGTCTTGGCGTCGCACGCGGTGGTGGGATCGGCGCGGTACGGGGCGAAGGAACCGTCCGCGCACTGCTGGCGCACCAGCCACTCCACGGACTTCGCCGCGGGCTTCACACCCACCGTGTCCTGCGCGAGCAGGGCGAGCGACTGGCGCCAGACGCCGTCGAACTTCGGGTCCTTGCCGCCGTACAGGGCGGAGGGGAACGCCTGGGACGGAGAAGGGGACGGGTCGGCGGCGGCCGGTGGGGCGGCGCCGACCACGGCGACGGCGGCCAGGACCGTGGCGCTGCGGCGGACGTTCATGATCGGCGGGTGCCTCTCCCTGTGGGGGAGCCGGGCAGCACGGGGCACCCCCGGCGGCTCGGCTCCGTATACCTCGACGGTGCCGTGCACCGGCGGGCTGCCGGGGCACGTGAGCCGGTCACGAACCGTACGGGGCGATCCGGCTCACCGCCTCGGCGGACGGGCGGTTCACGGTTGCGGGTCAGCGCCGGAATTGCACCGGCTTCCCCCCGTACGGGTGTGATGACGACCTGCTTACTGTACCCGCACGTCCAAAACGGGCTGAGGGTGCCGGGTGGGCCGGGATAGCTTCGGCCCATGCCGACCACGCCACCGGGAAGACTGCTCGGCTCGGGCCGCCGCGCCGACGTGTACGAGATCGACGAGGCGTGGGTGCTGCGGCGTGAGCGGGAGGGCGGGGGAGACGCGGCGGGCGAGGGTGCGGTGATGGAGCACGTGCACACCCACGGCTACCCGGTGCCCCGGGTCCGCCCGTCCGGCTCGCGCACGGATCTGGTGATGGAACGGCTCTCCGGCCCGACCATGCTCCAGGCCTGCCTGGCGGGCACGCTGGACGTGACGGAGGCGGGCTCGATCCTCGCCCGGCTGCTGCGCCACCTGCACGCCATCCCCGCCCTGCGCTCCGCCGACCCGGCGGTCCGGGTGCTCCACCTCGATCTGCACCCGGAGAACGTGATCCTCACGCCCGACGGCCCTCGCGTCATCGACTGGGCGAACACGGAGGAGGGCGACCCGGCCCTGGACTGGGCGGCTTCCGCCGTGATCCTCGCCCAGGCCGCCGTCGCCGGCGATCCCCTCGCCACCCCGGCCCGCACCATGCTGACCGCCCTCCTGGCCGGCCCGTCCCGCCTCACCCGGCCCGCCCTGACAAAGGCCCTGCGCCGTCGGTCCGCCAACCCGACGATGAGCGGGACGGAAGTCGAACTGCTGGGCTCGGCCGAGGAGTTGATCCTGTCTCAGGGGCGAACTCGCTGACAATCAAGCTAACGTGGGCCTCCACGACCACACGCAGGAGCGTCCATGACTGATCAGGTGCGGAACTCCGGGCAGGAGCCGCTCCCCAAGATCGACACCTCCGTGCCGCACTCGGCCCGGATCTGGAACTACTGGCTGGGCGGGAAGGACAACTACGAAGTCGACCGCGTGGCCGGTGACGCGTTCCGCGAGATCTTCCCGGGTATCGAGACCGGAGCCCGCGCCGCCCGCTACTTCCTCGCCCGCGCCGTCCGCCACCTCGCCGCCGAGGAGGGCATCCGCCAGTTCCTGGACATCGGCACCGGGCTGCCCAACGTGGACAACACCCACCAGATCGCCCAGCGGGTGGCCCCGGACAGCCGGATCGTCTACGTCGACAACGATCCGCTGGTGCTGGCCCACGCCCGTGCGCTGCTCACCAGTACCCAGGAGGGCGTCACCAACTACGTCGACGCCGACCTGCGCGAGCCGGGCACGATCATCCGGGAAGCCGGGAAGACGCTGGACCTCGACCAGCCCGTCGCCCTCATGCTGATGGGCATCCTGGGCCACATCGAGGACGACGACGAGGCACGCTCGATCGTGCGGCGGTTGGTGGACGCCCTGCCTTCCGGCAGCTACCTCGTCCAGTACGACAGCACCGACACCAGCGAGGACTACGTCCGGGCCATCCAGCAGTACAACGACGGCGGTTCGATCCCGTACATCCTGCGCAGCCCCGAGCAGATCGCCCGCTACTTCGACGGTCTGGAACTGCTCGAACCGGGCGTCACGTCCTGCTCGCGCTGGCGTCCCGACGCCGCGGCCCTGGATCTCCCCGCGGAGGTGCACCAGTACGGCGGTGTCGCCCTGAAACGCTGACCGCTCAGGTCTCCTGGAGGATGCGGTGGAGGATGGTCGGAGTCTCGTCCGGTGGCTCGGCTTCGACCACCAGCCGGTTCATCGCGTCCCAGTAGCACTCGATCTCGGCCGGCCGGTCGGGATAGAGCGCGGTGGTGAGCTGTTCGAGGTAGACCATGTCGGGCAAATCGCCGCCGGGCAGGCGCAGGATCGTCACCGGGCCGCCCTCCGCGGCGTGGCCGCCGCTGCGGAACGTCAGGATCTGGATCGTGACCTGCGGGAGCCCGCAGATCTCGATGAGATGCCTGAGCTGGGCGCGCATGACGGCGAGGCCGCCCACCGGGCGACGCAGCGCCGCCTCGTCGATCACCGCCCACAGCCGGGTCGCCGGCTGCCGGTGCAGGATCCGCTGGCGGGTCATCCGCAGCGCGACCCGGCGGTCGATCTCCTCCACGCCGGCGTCCGGGTGGGCGAGCCGGATGGAGGCCCGTGCGTAGTCGGCGGTCTGGAGCAGTCCGGGAACGCGCTGGACCTTGAAGCAGCGGATGACGCTCGCCGCCTGTTCCGCGCCCAGGTAGGTCTGCATCCAGGTGGGCACCACGTCGCTGTAGTACTGCCACCAGGCGGGGGTGTTGGCCTGCTCGGCCAGCGCCAGCAGGGTCGCGCGCTCGGCCTCGTCCGTGACGCCGTAGAGCGTGAGCAGATCGGCGACGTCGCGCAGCTTGAACCCGTGCCGGCCGGCCTCCATCCGGCTGATCTTGGACGAGGAGGCCCGGATGACATGCCCCGCGTCCGCCCGGCCGATGCTCCGCTCCTCGCGCAGCCGCCTGAGCCGGGCGCCCAGGGCCAGCCGCGGCACCATCGGCCCGGCCGATCTGCCGTCCAGGGCTCCGCAGCCGGGCGTCGTACGAGCGGCCTCTTCGGTGCCCATGGGCATGTCTCCTTGCCAGGGAATGCAACTCCGCGCGCCTGTGAGCGCTGCGGCATATTCATCCTAGGGCCCCGCCGTGACGCCATCCGGCTTATGCCAAAGGCGAGTTCGCCCGCGGGGTGGCTCCGCCGAAGGGAAGGTGCAGCGTCCGGGAGGCGAGCAGCCAGGCGCCGCCGGCCCTGCGGAACGTGTCCTCGTAGTGCCCGACCTGGACCGGCGGCCCGGCCGGGATGACGCCGCCCTCGTAGCCGTCGACGCGGTACGTCGTGAAGTACGAGATCGCCTGGGCCGCGCCCGAGGAGACCACCGTGACCAGGACGTTGGACATCAGGCGGCGGGACAGCCGGCCGGCGGGGCGGGAGCCGAAGTAGGTGCGCAGGGCGTCCCGGCCCTTGATCAGCCGATCGCCCTCCGGCCACTGCCAGACGCCGTCCTCGGTGAACAACTCGGCCACGGACGAGGGTTCGCCCAGATCGAGGCGGTGGACGAAGTCGAGGATCAGGCGCTCGCAGGCGCGTTCGGCGAGGAGGCGTTCCATGGGGTCCATGGGGCTTTCGTAGCACCCTGGCAGGCCGGCCGGCGGCGGAATCACACTGTTGTCGCGCCGCCTTTACACCGCCACGTACGTCACGGGGTCGCTCCCCGGCACCGCCTCCGCCCGGCCCGCCTTGACCAGGCGGCGCAGATGGGACTCGGCCTCCGAGACGGCGATGGTGCGGGAGCCGTGGGGGATGTCGGCCCAGGGGCGGTTCCACTCCATGCGCTCGGCCAGCTGCCAGGGGGTGAGCGGCTCGGCGAGGAGGGCCAGCAGGTCCGTGAGGCGGGTCTCGTGGTGGGCGAGCAGCTCGCGTACGCGGGCGGCGGCGTCGGGGAAGGGGTGCTGGTGGGCCGGGAGCACCTCGGCGGGGGCGAGGCGGCCCACGCGCTCGAGGGAGTCGAGGTAGTCGCCCAAGGGGTCGGTGACGGTGGTGTCGTCGGGGTCCTCGTACAGGCCGATGTGCGGGGTGATCTCGGGCAGCAGGTGGTCGCCGGAGAACAGGCGGCCGTGGCCGGGGAGTCGCGCGGGGTGGGTCTCCTCCAGGTGGAGGCAGACGTGGCCCGGGGTGTGTCCAGGGGTCCAGATCGCGCGCAGGCGGCGGCCGGGGAGGTCGAGGAGTTCGCCGGGGACGATGTCGCGGTCGGGCAGGGCGGGGGAGAGGCCGGGCAGGGCGCGGGGCCGGGCCGCGCGCAGCGGGGCGATGTGCTCCTGAGGCGCTCCGGCGGCGGCGAGCTTGCCTGCCATGTACGAGAACCAGCGCTCGGGGCGGGCCGCCCGGGTCCGCCGTACGACCGCGGTGTCCGCCGCGTGCATCGCGATCCACGCGCCCGAGGCCTCGCGGACCCGGCCGGACAGGCCGTGGTGGTCCGGGTGGTGGTGGGTGACGACCACCCCGTGGATCTCGGCGGCCGAGGTGCCACAGGCGGTGAGGCCGGACGCGAGCGTGTCCCAGGACGCCGGGTCGTCCCAGCCGGTGTCGATCAGTACCGGGCCCCGGCCGGTGTCGACGACGTACACCAGCGTGTGGCCGAGGGGGTTGTCCGGGATGGGCACGCGGACGGACCGGACGCCTCCGCCGTGGTCGTACACCGCCGGTACGGGCTCGCGGTCCTGGCTGTTCTTCATCCGCCCTCCGTTCCACGGCCATTGCCCACTATAACGAGAACTGGTATCAGTTCCTGAAACACCGTCAGATGTGAAGGCAGTCGGCCATGACCGAGCTCGTGGAACACGGACAGCTGTTCGTCGGCGGGGAGTTGACCGACCCCCTGGGTACGGACGTCATCGAGGTGATCTCGCCGCACACGGAAGAGGTCATCGGGCGCGTCCCGCACGCCTCGACGGCGGATGTGGACCGGGCCGTGGGGGTGGCCCGGCGGGCCTTCGACGAGGGACCCTGGCCGCGCATGAGCCTCGACGAGCGGATCGAGGTCGTGAGCAGGATCAAGGACGGGATCGCCGCCCGGCACGACGAGCTCGCCCGCGTGATCTCCGCCCAGAACGGCTCGCCGTACTCCTGGAGCGTCCTCGCCCAGGCCCTGGGCGCCGTCATGGTCTGGGACTCGGCGATCACCGTCGCGCGGAACTTCACGTACGAGGAGCGGCGCGACGGCGTCCTCGGCCGCATCCTCGTCCGGCGTGAGCCCGTCGGGGTCGTCGCCGCCGTCGCCCCCTGGAACGTGCCGCAGTTCGTCGCCGCCGCCAAGCTCGCCCCCGCCCTGCTCACCGGCTGCACGGCGGTGCTCAAGCCCTCGCCCGAGTCGCCGCTGGACGCGTACCCGCTCGGCGAGATCGCGCAGGAGGCCGGGCTGCCGGAGGGCGTGCTGTCGATCCTGCCCGCGGACCGGGAGGTGAGCGAGTACCTGGTCGGGCACCCTGGCATCGACAAGGTGTCCTTCACCGGATCGGTCGCGGCCGGCAAGCGCGTGATGGAGGTGGCGGCCCGCAACCTCACGCGCGTGACGCTCGAACTGGGCGGCAAGTCGGCGGCCGTCGTCCTGCCCGACGCGGACGTCGGGACGGCCGTGGCGGGCATCGCCCCCGCGGCCTGGATGAACAACGGACAGGCCTGCGTCGCCCAGACCCGCATCCTCCTCCCGCGCTCCCGTTACGACGAGTTCGCCGACGCCCTGGCCGCCGCGGCGGGCGCGCTGACGGTCGGGGACCCGCTGGACCCCGCCACCCAGGTGGGCCCGCTGGTGGCGAGGCGGCAGCAGCGGCGCAACCTCGACTACATCCGCATCGGTCAGGAGGAGGGCGCCAAGATCCTCACCGGCGGCGGACGCCCGGCCGGCCTCGACCGCGGCTGGTACGTCGAGCCGACCCTCTTCGGCGACGTCGACAACTCCATGCGCATCGCCCGCGAGGAGATCTTCGGCCCGGTGATCTGCCTGCTGCCCTACGACGACGAGTCCGACGCCGTGAAGATCGCCAACGACTCCGACTACGGACTGAGCGGCAGCGTGTGGACGGCGGACGTCGAGCACGGCATCGAGATCGCCCGGCAGGTCCGTACCGGCACGTACTCGGTCAACACCTTCAGCCTGGACATGCTGGGCCCCTTCGGCGGCTACAAGAACTCGGGCCTGGGGCGGGAGTTCGGGCCCGAGGGGTACGGCGAGTACCTGGAGCACAAGATGATCCACCTCCCGGCGGACGCGTAGCGATGGGTGACCGCTGGCACGTCGAGGTCGACCGCTCCCTGTGCATCGGCTCCGCCCAGTGCCTCCACCACGCGCCGGACGGCTTCCGCCTGGACTCCGCCCGGCAGTCCCATCCGGTCGACCCGGACACGGACGCGAACGAGCGGGTGCTGGAGGCGGCGGAGAGCTGTCCGGTGGAGGCGATCACGATCACGCTGGGGGACAACGGGGAGCCGGTGTTCCCGCCGGAGGAGTAGGGCAGCCGCCGCCCCGGAGGCCGTGAGGCGGCGGTGGGGCGGCGGCCGGATCCGGGGTGTCGTCGGACGACGGCGGGGCGGCCCGGTCCGGGGGCCCGTCAGGCGCCGGGAGCCCGGTAGTCCACCCGCTGCCGGACGGCCTCGTCGACCTCTTCGGCCGACAGCAGGACGACCGTGCTCGTGCGGACCCCGCCGACCGCCGAGACGACCATGCCCAAGGCCGCGGCGGAGGTGTTGCCCGGCAGCTCCGCCGTGACGTAGACGTCGTCGTCGCCGAAGGCCCAGTACATCGTCTCGACCCGGCCCCCGAGGCCCTCGATCATGCGCCCGACGACGTCACGCCGCGCGCTCCCGCCTTCCTTGAGCAGACCCTTCAGCCCGTCCGGGGTCAGCTTCACCTTGAAGAGGTACTTCGGCATGGGGTTGCCCTTTCACTTCCGCCCGATAAGTCACTTTGACTCCTCATGTTCCTTCCGGAACGGGGTTTCGTCGCGGTGACCGGGGTCTCAAGTGGGGTCGTACGGGCTACTCAGGACATTTAGGTAAAAAATCCCGCAGAGGGCTTTTCTTGGCGGACAGAAGTTCTAACCTGGAATCAGGCCTACGGGACGAGTGAGGGAGTCCGACCGGAGTAGCCGACTCTGGCAGGAAGCTTCGGCTTCCGCTGGTGCCGACTGCGACGGTAGGGCTGAGAGGCCGGAAGGTCGCAGGGCCGAGAGGCCAGGCGGCTGGAAGGCGACCCCCAGAACCTGATCCGGACCATACCGGCGAAGGGAACCCGTCTCGTAGGTCATTCGTGTGCGTCCGGCGCGGTCACGTCGATCAGGCGGCACACCGTCTCGATGTCGATCTTGACTTGGGCGATGGAGGCGCGCCCCGACAGCCAGGTGATGAGGGCCGAGTGCCAGGTGTGCTCGATGACCCGGACCGCCGACAGCTGCTCCGGAGTGGGGTGTTCCAGCCCCATCGCGTCCAGGATGATCGCCGTCGTCTGCCGCGAGACCTGGTCGACTTCCGGGCTCACACTGCGGTCGGCGAAGGTGAGGGCGCGGACCATCGCGTCGGCCAGATGCGGCTCGCGCTGGAGGGCCCGGAAGGCCCGCATCAGCGTCTCCGCGACCCGCTCGGCCGCCGTCTCGCCCTGCGGGGGCTTCTTCCGCAGGGTGCCGTGCATGTGCTCCAGCTGGTCCTGCATCGTGGCGACCAGCAGATGGATCTTGGACGGGAAGTAGCGGTACAGGGTGCCGAGCGCCACCTGTGAGGACTCCGCGACCTCGCGCATCTGCACGGCGTCGAAACCGCCCCGGCTGGCCAGCTGCGCGCTCGCGTGCAGGATGCGGCGACGGCGGGCCTCCTGCCGCTCCGTCAGGGGCGGGGAGGCGGGGGCTGTCACTCTGGCGTCCACCTTCGCCACCTTGTTCACCTTGGCGCTCACCTTGGCTTCCGCGGGCATGGGTCGGTCCCGTTCCGTGACCGTCCGTGAGGACGGGTGATCAGACAGCATGGCACGGCACCGGCCGTGGCGTGAATCACCTGATCCACTGGTCACAGCGCCCCTACCTGCCGGTAGATTCAGAGCCTCCGGACGATCAAGTCTGAAACTTGTTCTAGATTAGCGTCCCGGCGTAATCTCGCGGGACAGAGCAGGGAGAAGGGGGCCAGGAGTGACCGCTGAGGCCAGGGAGGCCGGGGCTCCGGAGGACCCCGCTGCCGACGGCTTGCGACCGCTCAACATCGCGCTCCTCACCTATAAAGGGAACCCGTTCTGCGGCGGCCAGGGCGTCTACGTCCGGCACCTCTCACGCGAACTGGCCCGCCTCGGCCACCGGGTCGAGGTCATCGGCGCACAGCCCTATCCCGTGCTCGACGAGGGCTACGACGGGCTGAGCCTCACCGAACTGCCCAGCCTCGACCTCTACCGCCAGCCGGATCCCTTCCGCACGCCGAAGCGTGACGAGTACCGCGACTGGATCGACGCCCTCGAAGTCGCGACCATGTGGACCGGCGGCTTCCCCGAACCACTGACGTTCTCGCTGCGCGCCCGCCGCCATCTGCGTGCCCGCCGCGGCGAGTTCGACGTCGTCCACGACAACCAGACGCTCGGGTACGGGTTGCTGGGAGACGTGGGCGCGCCCCTGGTGACCACGATCCACCACCCCATCACCGTCGACCGGCAGTTGGAGCTGGACGCGGCGCAGGGCTGGCAGCGGCGCTTCTCCGTGCGGCGCTGGTACGGCTTCACGCGCATGCAGAAGCGCGTCGCGCGGCGGCTGCCGTCCGTGCTCACCGTCTCCGGAACGTCGCAGCAGGAGATCATCGGCCACCTCGGCGTCCGCCAGGACCGCATCCACGTGGTCCACATCGGCGCCGACACCGACCTGTTCTCGCCGGACCCCTCGGTACCCGTCGTGCCGGGGCGGATCGTGACGACGTCCAGTGCCGACGTGCCGTTGAAGGGCCTGGTCCATCTCGTCGAGGCGCTCGCCAAGGTGCGCACCGAGCACGCCGCCGCCCACCTCGTCGTCGTCGGCAAGCGTCCGGCCGAGGGGCCCGTCGCCCAGGCGATGCAACGGTACGGCCTCGACGGCGCCGTCGAGTTCGTCAAGGGCATCTCCGACGCGGAACTCGTCGACCTCGTGCGCTCCGCCCAGGTCGCGTGCGTACCGTCGCTCTACGAGGGCTTCTCGCTGCCGGCCGCCGAGGCCATGGCGACCGGGACGCCCCTGCTCGCCACGACCGGCGGGGCGATCCCCGAGGTCGCCGGCCGGGACGGGGAGACCTGCCTGGCGGTGCCGCCGGGCGACTCGGAGGCACTGGCGGCCGGGCTGGGCCGGCTGCTGGGCGACGCCGGGCTCCGGGCACGGCTCGGCGCGGCCGGGCGGGAACGGGTACTGCGGCACTTCACGTGGGCCAGGGCCGCGGAGGGCACGGTGGCGCGGTACCGCGAGGCGATCGCCAGGTCCCAGGACGGCGAAACGGGCCGCTCGACAGCGCCCGACGACCGTTCCGTGGTGACGCCCCTGGCCTCCGGCCTTCCCGCAGCGGGCGTTGATCAGCCGGCGTCACCGGCCTCCGGGCGTTCCGCGGCTCCCGCAGGTGCTGTCCCCGCAGCCACCACAGATGTAGCAGGCGTCAACTCCGAAAGCAGGGCCACGTGCTGACCGTCGACTTCTCCCGGTTCCCGCTCGCCCCGGGCGACCGAGTCCTGGATCTCGGCTGCGGTGCCGGCCGGCACGCGTTCGAGTGCTACCGGCGCGGCGCGCAGGTCGTGGCGCTGGACCAGAACGCCGAGGAGATCCGCGAGGTCGCAAAGTGGTTCGCGGCGATGAAGGAGGCGGGCGAGGCCCCCGAGGGCGCCACCGCCACGGCCATGGAGGGCGACGCCCTCGCACTGCCCTTCCCCGACGAGTCCTTCGACGTCGTGATCATCTCCGAGGTGATGGAGCACATCCCGGACGACAAGGGCGTCCTCGCGGAGATGGTGCGCGTGCTGAAGCCCGGCGGGCGCATCGCCGTCACCGTCCCGCGCTACGGCCCCGAGAAGGTCTGCTGGACCCTGTCCGACGCCTACCACGAGGTCGAGGGCGGCCACATCCGCATCTACAAGGCGGACGAACTGCTGGAGAAGATCCGCGAGGCCGGTCTGGAGCCGTACGGCACCCACCACGCCCACGCGCTGCACTCCCCGTACTGGTGGCTGAAGTGCGCGTTCGGCGTCGACAACGACAAGGCGCTGCCCGTGCGGGCGTACCACAAGCTGCTGGTCTGGGACATCATGAAGAAACCGCTGGCCACCCGGGTCGCGGAGCAGGCGCTGAACCCACTGATCGGCAAGAGCTTCGTGGCGTACGCGACCAAGCCGCACCTGCCGCGTCTTTCCGGCACCGGGGCGGACGCCCAGTGACGACTCCCCGGACGGAACATCTGGTCCTGCCCGGGGTCCTCACCGCCGGGCAGGCCGCCGCGACCGTCGCCGGCATCCTCTCCGTGCAGCGCGAGGACGGCGCGATCCCGTGGTTCCGGGGACACCACCTCGACCCGTGGGACCACGTCGAGGCGGCGATGGCCCTCGACGCGGCCGGTCAACACGAGGCCGCCGAACGGGCCTACCTGTGGCTGGCCCGGCACCAGAACGAGGACGGCTCCTGGTACGCGGCCTATGCGGACGGAGACTTCGCCGAGGTCACCGACCGGGGCCGGGAGACCAACTTCGTCGCCTACATAGCCGTCGGCGTCTGGCACCACTACCTCTCCACCGGCGACGACACGTTCCTGGAGCGGATGTGGCCGGCGGTGTACGCGGCGGTGGAGTTCGTGCTGCGTTTGCAGCAGCCGGGCGGGCAGATCGGCTGGCGGCGCGACGACGACGGCACGGACACGGCGGACGCCCTGCTCACGGGCAGCTCCTCCATCCACCACGCGCTGCGGTGCGCACTGGCGATCGCCGAGCAGCGGGAAGAGGCGCAGCCGGACTGGGAGTTGGCGGCGGGCGCGCTGCGGCACGCGATACGCCGGCATCCGGAGCGGTTCCTCGACAAGAACCGTTACTCGATGGACTGGTACTACCCCGTGCTCGGCGGCGCCCTGACCGGTGCCGAGGCCAAGGCCCGCATCGAGGAGGACTGGGACCGCTTCGTCGTCCCCGGGCTGGGGGTGCGCTGCGTGGTCCCCAACCCGTGGGTGACGGGCGGCGAGTCCGCCGAACTGGCGCTGGCGCTCTGGGCGATGGGGGAATCGGACCGCGCGCTGGAGATCCTCCAGTCGATCCAGCACCTGCGCGATCCGGAGACCGGTCTGTACTGGACGGGGTACGTCTTCGAGGACAAGGCGATCTGGCCGCTGGAGCTGACCACGTGGACGGCCGGATCGCTGCTGCTGGCCGTCGCCGCGCTGGGGGGCCATGAGGCCACGTGCCGGGTTTTCGGCGGCGAGGGCCTGCCGCTGGGGCTGGAGTCGGACTGCTGCGCCTGAGGGCTCGGGGAGCGGAGCCGCATATCGGCACGGCCCCGCGCCCCTGAGGCGTCAGTGCCGGTGTGCGCGATTGGCGATCGCGTGGCCCACGAACAGGTAGACCACCGCTGCCAGGCCGTAGCCGGCGACCACTCGGGCCCAGGCCTCGTCGAACGTGAAGAGGTCGTGGGACCAACCCGCCAGCCAGCGGGCCGCGTCATGGATGAACTGGACGAAGTCGTTCGCCCGGTTCGCGTCCAGCAGGTACATCAGAATCCACAGACCCAGGATGAGGGCCATGATGTCGGCGACGACCGCGATGATCGTGCCGGCCTGATTCGCACCGTTGCGATATCGAGGGGACATGCCAACCGGGTAGCCCGTGAGCCCTCGTTCAAACCCGGACCGGTGCGCCGCGCCCCACCGGCTTTCCGCCGTGAGCTTCCTCCCTGCGTTCAACCGACGTTCCCGGAAGGGCCGTTCGGGGTACATCCGCATCACTGACGATCCTGGCCCGGCACACGGGGAGAACGCAGGTGTCACGGGGGGAGAACGCAGGTGCCCGCGAACAGACCCGCTACCGAAGAGCCGCGGTTAACCGTCACCAGACGCCCGCGCCGACGCCTGCGCAGAGCGCTGGCGTGGGCGCTGCCCGTCCCGGTCATCGGGCTGGTCCTGCTCGTGAGTTCCGGGAACCTGCTGTTGCCGCTGCGGCAGGTGGTCACCATAGAGGCCAAGATGGCCTCGAAGCGGGACTTCTTCCAGGACCCCGTGGTCGAGCGGCTGCTCATGAAGCACGGCATCCGCGTGCACATCACCAACATGGGCTCGCGTGAGATCGCCAAGCAGGACTACGAGGGGTACGACGTCGTCTTCCCCTCCGGCCAGCCGGCCGCCGACCTGATCAGCCGGGAGCGCGCCCGGGCGAACCGTCCGGTGCTGCTGTACCGCCCGTTCGTCAGCCCCATCGTGCTGGCCACCTACCGGGACTACGCCGAGGTGCTCAGGGTCGAAGGCGTCGCGAAGCGCCTGCCGGGTTCGGGCGGCCGGCCGATGTACTACACCCTCGACATGCGGAAGTTCCTCGATCTCGCGCACGGCAAGAGGACGCTCGGTAAGAACAGGGTGATCCAGCGCGACTCCAAGGGCGGCTACCGCTGGGACGAGATCGACCGCAAGGACCGCGTCCGCAACGGCAACAAGATCCTCGCCCAGACCTCGGACATCTGCGAGTCCAACTCCGCCGGCACCTACCTCGGCCTCGTGGCCTTCGTCGAGCACGGGAACGACGCGCCGGACAACGGGGCCGAGGCCGAGCAACTCGCCCGGAAGATCAAGCCGCTCCTCGTCGAGCAAGGACTGCCGTCCTCCGAACGGGCCGAAACGTATCTGTCCCCCGACGGGCCGAGCATCGCCCCGATCTCGGTGATCTACGAGCACCAGTTCCTCGCCCACCAGATCGGGCGCCAGGCCGAGAAGGGCGCGACCGACGACGAGCGCGTCCTGCTCTACCCGTCCACACGCTTCGTCACCGAACCCCAGCTCGTCGCGCTGACCGGCGACGGCGCCCGGCTCGGCGAACTGATCAGCACGGACCCCGAACTCCAGCACCGCGCCATGGAGCTGGGCTTCCGGGCCCGCAACGCCACCAGCGGCGCGACCAGCGACGAGCTCACCCGGTTCCTCGCCGAGCGGCAGATCCCGGTGCCCACCACCTCCTCCGACGACACCCGGGCGGTCCTGCCCAGCCTGCCCCTGCTGGAGAAGATGATCGAGATCGTCGGAGACTGCCCGGACCGGACGGGCAACCGGTGAGGCGCGGCACGGGCCTGCTGGCGCTCTGCCTGGCGCTCGTCACCACCCTGCTCACCGCCTGCTCGGGCGACGGCGGCGACGACACGGTCCGGCTGCGCGTGCTCGCCAGTCCCGACCTCGCCGTACTGGCCCCGCTGCTGGGAGAGTTGAAGGACGACACCGGCGTCGACCTGCGCCTGGACCACCGGACCGACGCCGAGACGAAGACCCCGGACCGCGACAGGTACGACCTCGCGTGGCTGTCGTCCGACCGCTATCTGCGCCTCACCGACAAGAGCGCGACCCGGGAGTGGCAGCGCACGTCCACCATGACCTCCCCCGTCGTCATCGGCCTGAAGCCGGACGTGGCACGGAAGCTGCGCGCCCAGGTGCCCGGATCCCGGCTGACCTGGGCGGACATCGCGGACGCCGCCGCCACGGGCACCGTCCGCTTCGGCATGGCCGACCCCCGGCACGCCGGCAGCGGGCTCGCCGCCCTCGTCGGCGTCGCCACCGCCGCGGCCGGCACCGGAGCCGCCCTGCGCCCCGAGGACGTCTCCTGCGACCGGCTGCGCGGCTTCCGCTCCGGCCAGACCCTCACCGCCGACACCGGCCCCGCCCTCGTCGACTCCTACGTCGATCACCAGGACGAGGCCAACGCCCTCATCACGTACGAGTCCGATCTGCTCGCCCTCAACGCCACCGACCGCCTCGACGAACGCCTGGAGGTCGTGCGCCCCGAAGACGGCATGGTCCTGGCGGACTTCCCGCTGCTCCTGCTGAACCCGGCCCACCGCACCGCGTACGACAAGGTCACGCAGTGGCTGCGGCGCGACTCGGTGCAGCGGCAGATCATGCGGCACACCCTGCGCCGCCCCGTGAACACGGCAGTCACCCGGGACGCGCGGCTGCGCGAACCGGTCGGCAACGCGCTCTTCTACCCCGACCGGCCCGCCGTCGTCGAAACCCTGTTGGCGGACTACGGTGACCCCGACCGCCGCACCACGAGCCAGGTGGTCTTCCTGCTCGACTTCTCCGGCTCGATGCGCGGCGCCCGGATGGCCGCCCTGCGGGAGGCCTTCGCCGGACTCAGCGGCGCGGACCTCTCCGCCTCCGGCAAGTTCACCCGCTTCTACCGGGGCGAGCGGCTGACCGTCGTCCGGTTCGGCGGCCGGGTGCTGGAGGAGAAGACCGTCACCGTCACCGGCCCCAGGGATCTGACCGCCCTCGCCGGCACCGTCGCCCGGGGCGGCTACGGCGACGCCACCGCCGTGTGGTCCGCCCTCGACCACGGCTACCGCACCGCCGCCCGGGAACTGGCCGCCGACCCCGACCCCGACCGCTCCGTCTCACTCGTCCTGATGACGGACGGCGAGAACAACGCGGGCTTGTCCTATGCCGAGTTCGTACGCCGCCACCGGGCGTTGCCCGCCGCCGTGCGCGCCGCCGTCCACACCTACCCCGTCCACTTCGGCGAGGCCGACGCAGGCGAACTACGGCGCGCGGCGACGAGGACGGGCGGACGGATGGTGGACGCCGCCGGCTCGTCCCTTTCCGAGGCATTCAAGGAGATCCGTGGCTGTCACTGACGCACTGTGGTGGAGCCTTTGGTGGCCGTGGATGACGGTCTGGCTGGTGACGGCCGCCGGCGTGCTGGTGCTCGCGGTGGTCCTGGTACGCCATGCCCGGGAGCGGCGCAGGCACATGAGGCGCTGGCAGTCGGCGTACAGCATCTGCCTGTACCTGGACGAGCAGGCGGTGATGGACCTGTACGAGCTCGGCAACTACCGGTCCGCGCTGGAGGAGGCCGTCGAGCTGCGAACGAAGGTCGACACGAGTGTCGGCTTCTGGAACCGGGTACTGACGTGGATCTTCCGGTTCCGGCTGAAGCGGGACGTCAGCCAGGAGACGTTCCGCAAGTTCGTGCGCAAGGACAAACCGATCAACGTGATCGGCGTGGTCATGGAGGCCTTCGACCGGGCCGACGCCATCGTCCACGCCGACCTGACCACCCTGACCGTCGTCCCGAACCGGAACCTCGCCGACAACCTGGCCGACGGCCGTGCGGTGCCCCTGAGCCGCATCGGCGAATTCGTCTCGGTCAAAGGCGTCTTCACCCGCGTGCCGGACGTGGCGGAGGGATTCGAGCTGCGGGCCGAGTACGGCGAGGAGCAACCCCCGGTGTACATGCGCGTCGTAGCCCCCGGGAACGCGCGCCGCTCGATCCCGGCCGGCACATTCACGGCCCGCTGCCTCGGCAAGATGACCGGCTGGCGCGAGGACACCCGCGAGGTGACGCTGGAGGCGATCGCGATCTTCTGGTGACCACCGCCGCTCAGCGGGAGGTGAGCTCGGCGAGCACGCGCAGGGTGTGCGGGTCGGGTGCGAGGGCGAGGAGGTCGGTCACCGGACCCTTGCGCCACAACTCCAGCCGCTCCGCGATGCGTTCGCGCGGCCCGACCAGGGAGATCTCGTCGGCGAAGGCGTCCGGCACGGCGAGGACCGCCTCCTTGCGGCGGCCGGACAGGAACAACTCCTGGATGCGGTGGGCCTCCTCCTCGTACCCCATGCGGGCCATGAGATCGGCGTGGAAGTTGCGGGCCGCGTGCCCCATGCCGCCGATGTAGAAGCCGAGCATGGCCTTGACGGGCAACAGGCCCTCGGCGACGTCGGCGCAGACCCGGGCCTGGGCCAGGGGCGCGACGAGGAAGTTCTCGGGGAGTTCGCGCACGGCCGGGCCGTAGACCTCCGGCCGGGTCGGCGACCAGTACAGCGGCAGCCAGCCGTCGGCTATCCGGGTCGTCTGTGCGACGTTCTTCGGCCCCTCCGCGCCGAGCAGGATCGGCAGGCCGGGGCGCAGGGGGTGGGTGATGGGCTTGAGCGGCTTGCCGAGGCCGGTGGCGTCGGGGCCCCGGTAGGGGTGGGAGTGGAAGCGGCCGGCCAGCTCCACCGGAGCCTCCCGCCGCAGCACCTGCCGTACGACGTCGACGTACTCGCGGGTGGCGGTGAGCGGCGAGGAGGGGAACGGGCGGCCGTACCAGCCCTCGACGACCTGCGGGCCGGACAGTCCGAGGCCCAGCATCATGCGGCCCCCGGAGAGGTGGTCGAGGGTCAGCGCGTGCATCGCGGTCGTGGTCGGCGGGCGGGCCGCCATCTGCGCGACCGCCGTGCCCAGCCGGATGCGGGAGGTGTGCGCCGCGATCCAGGCGAGCGGCGTGAAGACGTCCGAGCCCCACGACTCCGCCGTCCACACGGAGTCGTAACCGAGGCGCTCGGCCTCCTGCGCGAGCGGCACGTGGTCGGGGGAGGGGCCGCGGCCCCAGTAGCCGAGGGCGAGACCGAGCCGCATGCCTGCCTCCTGACGGTGTGTCAGCTGACGGGGGCGACGACTGTACGGCAACGGCCCCCCACCCGGAAGGGCGAGGGGCCGTACGTCGTTCAGGGGCTCAGCCGCGCTGGATGCCCGACGTGTCCTGGAGGACGCCGCGGCGGCCGTCCTGCGTCTGGGCGACCAGGGCCGCGCCGCGCTGCTCGACGGCCAGGTACCAGGTGCCCGGCGCGAGTTCGGCGATCGGCGTCGGCGAACCGTCCTCGGCGAACAGCGGCCGCGGCACCGGCACCGCGAACCAGAACGGCGAGAAGTCCCCGGCCGGGGGCTGCGGTGCCTGGGCCTGCTGGGGCTGCGGCTGACCGCCGTAGGGCTGACCAGGCTGCCCGGGCCCGGGCTGTCCCGGCTGGGGCTGGCCGTAGCCACCCGGCTGCTGGGCGCCGGGGTAGCCGTAGCCGCCGGGGGGCTGGGCGCCGTAGGGCTGCGGGGCGGCGGGGCGGGGAGCCGGGAGGAGGGCGCCCTTGAGGACCGGGACGAGAGGCGTGGCGAGGGCGGCGGCGGCCAGGAGCAGCGTGGCGACGAGGGCGAGGGTCAGGCCGAGGCCGGCGCCGGGACCGTCGGAGGTGCTGCCCTCGAAGTTGTCGGCTCCGCCGGCCGGGTCGAAGATGTTGCCCAGCGCGCTCCACGCGGCGAACACCGTGAGGGCGACGCCGAACTGGCCCAGGTCGAGACCCGCGATCTTCGGGACCTGCGGCAGACTGCGGGTGACGATGACGAGCGCGGCGCCGATGATCCCCGCCAGAACGACACTGAGCACGACCGGCCCGCTTGCCCACAGACTGGGGAGGTCGGCGCTGTCAGGGACGCCGTCGAGCGAGTAGAGGTCGAGGAACGACGCGATGAAGAGCAACACCGCTGCTCCGATCACCACGCCGTCGCCTCGAGTGAGGGAGCGGATATTCACTTCAGGTCCTTCGTAGGTCGTCTCGTCGTCGGTAGAGGCGTCGCTGTCACCATGCCGTCGTCGGGCCCCGGTGTGAAGCGTGGGGGTGGCCCCTCATCGTACGGACGGACACTATCGTCCGCCCGACAGGGTGTCCGCCGGGATCTGCCGGTCCGGGACTACCCGCGCAGAAAACTCACGATTCCCTCGGAGATCCCTTGCGCCGCCTTCTGCCGCCACGCGCCACTGGTCAGCAGCGCCGCGTCCTTGCTATCGCGCATGTTGCCGCACTCGATGAACACCTTGGGAACTGTTGACAGATTGAGACCGCCCAGGTCCTTACGCGTGACGAGACCGGTGCCGTCGCCGATGTAGTTGGCCGGCGCGCTGCCGGTGACGGCCACGAAGCGGCCCGCGACGCGCTCGCCGAGATCGCGGGACGGGCCGACGATCGCCCGGGTGTCCGCGGCACCCGAGTGGACCGCGCCGGGCAGGATCACGTGGAAGCCGCGGTTGCCGGCGCCCGAGCCGTCCGCGTGGATCGAGACCACGGCGTCGGCCTTCGCGTCGTTGCCGATCCGGGCCCGCTCGTCCACGCACGGCCCGTACGGCCGGTCGCCGTCCTGAGTCAGCTTCACCGTGGCGCCCTGCTTCTCCAGCAGGGTGCGCATCCGGTGTGCCACGTCCAGGGTGAACTTCGCCTCGGGGTAACCGTCGTTGGTGGATGTGCCCGTGGTGTCGCACTCCTTCCAGTTCGTCCCGATGTTCACCTTGCGGTTGATGTCGGAGGGGTGCTGGAAGTTCTCCGGGTTGTGCCCGGGGTCGATGACGACGACCTTCCCCTTGAGCGGACCGGAGGCCGGGGCGGGCGCGGAGGCCGAGGACGCCGTCGGCGTCGGTGAGGCGCTCGGCTCCTTGCCGTCGTCGGTGGGCGCGCCCGACGCGGAGGGCGGGGAGGACCGCACGGTCGCCTGGCCCGAGCCCCCTGCGTCCCCCGAGCCGCCCACCGTCTCGTACACGAGCCAGCCGAGCAGCGCCCCGGGCACCAGCGCGGCGAGCGCGACGGTCAGGGGGCCGCGACGGGGGCGGCGGGGCTGGGGAGGTTCGAAGTCCGGGCCTACGTACGACACTGTGCCACCCTAGCGGCCGTCCGCAGGGGGCAGCGGGTCGAGGACGGCCCAACGGGTGGCGGCTACTCCTCGTTCGGGGTCCCGTGCCGTACCGCCTCCTTCACCCGTGCCTCGACCTCCTGGCGGGGTGTGCCCTCCTGCTTCGCGTACGCGGTCACCGCTGCCTGGACGTCGCGGGCGAGGTCGCGCCAGGCGCGCCAGGCGGTCTCCCACGTGGTGGTCTGCTGGGCGCTCCACTTGGTCTGGGTGGGCGGACCGTAGGCGTCCTGGAGTTGCCGCACGCGGGCGTACGCCTCGTCCGCCGCGCGCTGCTTCTCCACGAGCTCTGCGAAGGTGTGTGCCACGCGCCCGGATCCTTGGGCAGCGGCGGTCGCCCGCCGACTCGCCACGCCGCCCGTGGGCCGACCGGGAGGGGGCGGAGGGGGCGCGGTTCACCCGCCCAGCCGTTCTCCTAGACGCCCGGGCCGGTGCGCCGCAGCACGCGCAGCGAGTCCGTCGCCGAGACCTCCGTGAACGCGCCGGATGCCAGGGCCCTGAGGTAGACGCGGTAGGGGGCCTGGCCGGTGAACTCGTCCTGCGGGTCGGGGAAGACGTCGTGGATGGCGAGCAGGCCGCCCTCGGCCACGTGCGGGGCCCAGCCCTCGTAGTCGGCGGTGGCGTGCTCGTCGGTGTGGCCGCCGTCGATGAAGACGAAGCCGAGGGGGGTCTGCCAGATCGCCGCGATCTGCGGGGAGCGGCCGACCAGGGCCACCACGTGGTCCTCCAGGCCCGCCCGGTGCAGGGTGCGGCGGAACGTGGGCAGCGTGTCCATCAGGCCGAGCTCGGGGTCGACCGTCTCCGGGTCGTGGTACTCCCAGCCCGGCTGCTGCTCCTCGCTGCCGCGGTGGTGGTCGACGGTCAGCGCGCCGACCCCGGCCTCGCGGGCGGCGTCGGCGAGCAGGATCGTGGACCGGCCGCAGTACGTGCCGACCTCCAGGAGCGGGAGCCCGAGCCGTCCGGCTTCCACCGCCGCCGCGTACAGGGCCAGGCCCTCGCCCACGGGCATGAACCCCTTCGCCGCCTCGAAGGCGGCCAGGATCTCGGGCTTCGGGGCCGCGGGCATGGGGTTCCTTCCGGTCGTACGACGGTTCGGGCGCCTATGGTGCCGTACCCCCTGCCGAGAGGACGACAGGGGGTACCGGTGAGTAGCAGCGTCAGGCGGAGGCCGTCTCGCCGGGCAGCGACAGGTCCAGGTCGACCGGCCGCTCGTCGCCCGCGTGGGTCGCGGACGAGGCGAGCGGGCCGTGGCCCGTGGCGCGGGCGGCCACGACGTACGCGCCACCGGCCGGGACGATGAGCGCGTAGGCGCCGTCCTCGGCGGAGAGCGTCGCGCCCGCCTGGCGGCCCCGGCGGTCGATCAGTGTGACCCTGGCGCGGGCGACCGGCGTGCCCTCGGCCGACAGCACGCGGCCCCGGAAGCCGCGCAGGATCTGCTCGGCGCGTTCCAGTGCCGCGTCCTCCTCGCTGCTGGCGCGCAACTGCGGCTTGTCCGACGGGCGGCGGCCCGGCAGGAACAGGGCCAGGAGCAGGCCCACGGCCACCGCGCCCGTCGCGATCAGGAAGGAGACCCGGAAGCCGTGCATGGTCGGGATCTCGACGCCGCCGACGTTGTCCGCGGTGTTCGCCAGCACCATGCCGATCACGGCGCTCGACACCGACGTGCCGACGGAGCGCATCAGGGTGTTGAGGCCGTTCGCCGCGCCCGTCTCCGAGGCCGGGACCGCGCCCACGATCAGCGCGGGCAGCGAGGAGTAGGCGAGGCCGATGCCCGCGCCCAGCAGGACCGAGATGACCAGGCTCTGCCAGGCGGCGCTCATCAGGCCGAGGCCGGCGCCGTAGCCGATCGCGATGATCAGCAGGCCGAGGATCAGGGTGGCCTTGGGTCCGTACTTCGCGGACAGCCGGGCGTAGACGGGCGCGGTGAACATCATCGTCAGGCCGAGCGGCGCGACGAGCAGACCCGCGACGACCATCGACTGGCCGAGGCCGTAGCCGGTGGACTTCGGCAGCTGGAGCAGCTGGGGCAGGACCAGGGAGACGACGTAGAAGGAGACGCCGACCATGATCGAGGCGAGGTTGGTGAAGAGGACGGCCGGGCGGGCCGTGGTGCGCAGGTCGACCAGCGGGGCCTTGACGCGCAGCTCCATCACGCCCCACAGGAGCAGGACGACCGCGGCGGCGGCGAACAGGCCGAGCGTGGTGCCGGAGGACCAGCCCCAGTCGCTGCCCTTGGTGATCGGCAGCAGGAAGAGCACGAGCCCGGTGGACAGACCGAGGGCGCCCGGCAGGTCGAAGGAGCCCTCGGCGCGCATCGGCGACTCGGGCACGACGAGCAGGGTGAGGGCGATGGCGAGGACACCGAGTCCGGCGGCGCCGTAGAACAGGGCGTGCCAGTCGGTGTGCTGGGCGACCAGGGCGGCGGCGGGCAGGGCGAGACCGCCGCCGACGCCTATGGAGGAGCTCATCAGGGCCATCGCGGAGCCCAGCCGTTCGCGGGGCAGCATGTCGCGCATCAGGCCGATGCCGAGCGGGATGGCGCCCATCGCGAAGCCCTGGAGCGTACGGCCGGCGATCATGAGCAGCAGGTCACTGGTGAAGGCGCTGACCAGAGCGCCGACGACCATGACCGACAGGCTCGTGATCAGCATGCGCCGCTTGCCGTAGAGGTCGCCGAGGCGGCCCATGATCGGGGTGGCCACCGCGCCCGAGAGGAGGGTCGAGGTCAGGACCCAGGTGGCGTCGCTGGGGGCGGTGTCCAGCAGTTGCGGCAGGTCCTTGATGACCGGGACGAGCAGGGTCTGCATCACCGCGACAACGATGCCCGCGAAGGCGAGTACCGGGACCACGGCCCCGCGCGCTCTGCCGGCGGGACGGACTGTCGTCGTCTGCGTCATTGAGGGGGGCCTCCAGGCCGGGGTGTTCGGGGGTTGCGTGGTTACGTGGGGTGTGAACCTTGTATGCGTAGGCAACTATTCCGTTGCTTCGGCATGCTAACGAAATCTTGACCTTCTCTTGGGGAAAGGGTCCGGGGCTGCCGTGGCCCTAGGTCCAAATTCCGATGCCGGCGGCGTGGAGTGGTTGAGAGCATGACACTCATGGTCGACGCCGCCGAAAAAACCCGTACGCCTCGCCGAACCGCGCCTCCCACCTGGCTCGTGGTCGCGCTCACCTGTGCCGGGCAGTTCCTCGTCGTGCTGGACGTGTCCGTGGTCAACGTGGCACTGCCGTCGATGCGGACCGGGCTCGGGCTGAGCGAACAGGGCTTGCAGTGGGTGGTGAACGCGTACTCCATCGCCTTCGCCGGTTTCATGCTGCTCGGCGGGCGGGCCGGGGACCTCTACGGCCGCAAGCGGATGTTCCTCGTCGGGCTCGGACTGTTCACCCTGGCCTCGCTGGGCGGCGGACTGGCGCAGGAGGAGTGGCAGTTGCTGGTGGCGCGGGCCGTGCAGGGGCTCGGGGCGGCGGTGCTGGCGCCCTCGACGCTGACGATCCTCACGGCCTCGGTGCCGGAGGGCGCCGCCCGGGCCAAGGCCATCGGGACCTGGACGGCGGTCGGTGCCGGTGGTGGCGCGGCGGGCGGCCTGGTCGGCGGGCTGCTGGTGGAGATGTTGTCGTGGCGGTGGGTGCTGTTGATCAACGTGCCGGTGGGGGCGGTGGTGCTGTGCGCGGCCGCCTGGTTCCTCACCGAGGGCCGGGCCGGGGACGGGCGGCGGCTCGACCTGCCGGGCGCGCTGCTCGTGACGGGCGGGCTCGGCACGCTGGCCTACGGCATCTCCCAGACGGAGGCGGCGGGCTGGACGGCGACGGCCACGCTGCTGCCGCTGTTCGCCGGGCTCGCGCTGATCGGGCTGTTCCTCGCGGTCGAGGCCCGGACGGAGAGTCCGCTGATGCCGCTCGGGCTGCTGAAGCTGCGGTCGGTGTCGTCGGCGAACGTGGCGATGTTCCTGTGCGGCTCCGCGATGTTCTGCATGTGGTTCTTCATGACCCTGTACGCGCAGAACGTCCTGGGCTACACCCCGCTGGAGGCCGGACTCGCCCTGGTTCCGAGCTCCCTGGCCGTCATCTTCGGCTCCAAGATCGCGCCCCGGCTCATGCGGGGTCTCGGGCCGCGGAACGTGGCGGCGCTGGGCACATTGGTCGCCGTGGCCGGCTTCGCCTGGCAGTCCACGATGACCCCCGAGGGCGCGTACGCGACGACGATCCTGGTCCCCGGAGTCCTGATGATGCTCGGCGCGGGCCTGGCCGCGACGCCGCTGGCCTCCCTGGCCACGGCCGGGGCGGCGCCCGAGGAGGCCGGGCTGGTGTCCGGACTCGTCAACACCTCCCGCACGATGGGCGGTTCCCTGGGCCTGGCGGCGCTGTCCACCCTCGCGGCGGCCCGGTCGGCGGGGAGCGGGACGCCGGAGGCGCTGACGGAGGGGTATGCCTTGGCGTTCCGGGTGGGGACCGGGGTGCTGGCCGTGGGGGTGCTGTTGATGTGGGTCTGGCTGCCGCGGACGGCACGGGAGTCCTAGGGCGGGTCCGTAAAGTCCCGTCGTCCGCCCGCAGGGCGGGCGGGGCTTTGCGGACACACCCCAGCCAGCCGCGTCACCAACCTCTCCGAACAGCACACCTAGGACTGCCGACGGCGGACATCGGCGCGCGTCGCGTCGTCCGTGGTGGGGGCGCCGAGGCCCCTGGGCGGCGCGCCGCCGGTGTTTCGGTCCGGGGGTGGAGTGACGCGTCGACGGGTGCGGTCCCGGTTCCGCCAGGGACCGCAGGAGGCCCTTCGTCGGTGCCTGCAAACCCTCCCTGAACTGGGCTTTCGTCCTGTCCCGGCGTACGGTTGCCGGACGCGGAAGGGGGACCGGATGGACCGGAACATACGCACCGTCGACGACGTACTCGCGCTGCTCGACGGGCTGTTCGCGCCCGAGGCCGATCGGTGGACGGGGCGGGGTGCCGAGTGGTGGGACGGCTTCTACGCCGACCGTTCCCGGCCGGTGCCGTTCTTCGTGGCGAAGCCGGACGAGAACCTGGTGAGTTGTGTGGAACGGGGGGTGATCAGCGGAGGGCGGGCGCTGGACCTGGGGTGCGGCCCGGGGCGCAACGCGCTGTACCTGGCGGAGCGGGGGTTCGAGGTGGACGCGGTCGACCTGTCTCCTGCGGCCGTCGGCTGGGCCCGGGAACGGGCCCGTGAGGCGGGGGCGGACGGCGTACGGTTCCACTGCGGGGACGTTTTCGCGCTCGCCGGCACGGAACTCACCGGACCGTACGACCTCGTCCACGACTCCGGCTGCTTCCACCATCTGCCTCCGCACCGGCGGATCAGCTATCTGGCGCTGCTGGACGACGTCCTGGCTCCCGGGGGCCTTTTCAGCCTCACGTGTTTCGCCGCCGGGGCCGACGGGATGGGGTCGGAGCTGTCCGACACCGACTTCTACCGTGAGGCGAAGGGGCTCGGGGGCGGGCTCGCGTACGCGCCCGAGTCGTTGCGGGAGATCTTCTCGGGCCTGACCGAGGTCGAACTGCGGCGGATGCGGGGCGAGCCGGAGGAGTCGGCGTGCTTCGGCGAGAGCTTCCTGTGGACTGCGCTGTTCCAGCGGGCCTGAGGTCTCACAGCCAGCCCTGGCGGCGGGCCTCGCGCAGGGCCTCCGTGCGGTTGCGGGTGCCTGTCTTGCCGATGGCGGAGGAGAGGTAGTTGCGGACGGTGGACTCCGAGAGGTGGAGTCTGCCGGCGATGTCGGCGACCGTCGCGCCGTCCGCGGAGGCCTTGAGGGCGTCGCTCTCGCGGGCGGTGAGGGGGTTGGGGCCGGCGCTGAGCGCGGCCGTGGCGAGGGCCGGGTCGACGACGGTCCCGCCGGCCAGGACACGGCGGATCGCGGCGGCGAGTTCCTCCACGGGGCCGTCCTTCACCAGGAAGCCGGTGGCTCCCGCTTCCATGGCACGGCGCAGATAGCCGGGCCGGCCGAAGGTCGTGAGGATCAGCACCCGGCAGTCGGGCACCCGGGCGCGCAGCTCGGCGGCGGCGTCCAGGCCGCTCTTTCCCGGGAGTTCGATGTCGAGGAGCGCGACGTCGGGACGGTGGGTGAGCGCCGCGTCCAGGATCGCGTCACCGGCCCCCACCTGCGCGACGACTTCGATGTCGTCCTCCATGCCGAGCAGCAGCGCGAGCGCACCGCGCAGCATGCCCTGGTCCTCCGCGAGCAGTACGCGGATGGGTCTGTCGGTCACGGGCCGAGGGTAGGGCGGGGCGCGTCGAGCAACGAGGTCAGTGTCCCGGTGAACGCCGTCGCCGAGTAGTCGGCGTGAGCGCGGATGCGCGCCGCCACGGCCTCGGCACCGCCGTCCTCCAGGAGCTGGACGAGCCGGTCGGTGCTCTGCCCGCGCCCTTCCTGGGTGGACAGGTAGAAGTCCGTCGCGTCGTAGGCCATGTGGAAGACGTGCTTCTTCACATCGCTCAGCGTCAGGTAGTCGTCGTGGGTCTTGGGGGTCGGCTCGGGCGCGCCGACGCACACCGCGGGGGTGCCGGCGCCCCAGGCGTTGACGGACAGGTGGTAGGTGTCCGTGATGACCAGTCGGTAGCGGGGGAGGACCGCCACCAGATCGCCGATGGTGTGCCGCCCCGGGCGCGGTGCGATGTGGCCGACCGGAGCGGGGATGTCCCGGTCGAACCAGGGCAGCCATTCGAGCGGGGCGCCCAGGCGCTCGGACAGGTCCTGGCAGAAGGCGGGCAGCCACTCGGGGATCTGCGTACGGGCACCGAGGAACACGCCGATCGCACCGCCGTCCGGGACCGCCCGGGACCATTCCGTCGTGGGGAGGTGGTCGAGGTCGCCCGGGCGGGACAGCAGCGCCGCGTCCGAACCGAAGTAGTCGGTCGCACGGTCCCGGCGCAGGTGCGCGATCTTCGCAGCCGAGAGCGGGTCACGCACCCAGACGCGGCGGCTGCGCGTCACCAGGCGTGAGAACAAGGGGCCGTATTCCTTGTCCTCGTAGTCGGACTGCGAGTTGTGCAGGATCGTCCCGCCGTAGCTGAGGGTCCGCGCGAGGAGCTCGTCCGGTTGGTCCGCGAACAGCAGTGTGCGGTTCAGCAGGCTCCGGGCCGCCTCACGGTCCTCGGCGAAACCGAAGTCGAGCAGACGGTTCGTCGCGTCCTGCTCCAGATAGTGCCGGGTGTGGAGGAAGTCGCCCCAGAAGACGACCGCGTCGTGGTCGCGGAGCGTGTCGAGGTGCTCCGCCAGGGGGTGGAAGCGGAACGGGAAGTCTGTGCCTTGCGCGCACTCGCGCAGGGGCACGGTCTTCGGCGTGTGCAGGGTGTACCAGGTGGCGTCGATCTCGGGGGTCATCCGCCGCCGCAGGGACTCGAACGCCAAGTCGACGGTCAGCATGCCGGTGTTGCGGTACCCGATGTTCGGCGCGGTGATGACGGCGACGTGTGCCATGTGCTCCATTTCCCCCAGCCGTTGCCGGTGCCGTCCACGTGTACGGGTACGTGTGGCGCGGACCATCGGCCAACGTACACGCCGACGTGGGGCGTACGGCGTCCCGCCCCCCTGCTCACCGGGGCGGACAGCGCGCCTCCGGCCGCCGGGCCGGTCCGCCTGTTTGCGGACTCCGGCCGGGAACCCTCTGCCCCCCCCCCGGACCACCCCTGCGGCGCCGTGAGGTTGAACGCTCACGCCCGTTCCGCCACCGCCGGGCTCGCGCCCGTCACATCGACATCGAGCGGGAGTTCCGCCGACACGGCGAATCCGCCCTTGGCCTGGCGCCCCGCCGTCAGCGAGCCGCCCGCCGCCGCGAGACGCTCCGTCAGGCCGGTCAGCCCCGTGCCGGCACGGGCGCCCGCGCCGTCGGGCCCACCGCCTCCGTCGGCGGCGGGCCCGCCCGTGATGTCCGCGGCCGTCCTTGCCCCGTCGGCGGCGAGCGCCCCGATCCCGTCGTCCACCACGGACAGACGCACGCGCTCCGCCACACCCGACAGCGTGATGACGCAACGGTCCGCCCCGCTGTGCCGTACGACGTTCGTGACCGCCTCCCGTACCACCCACCCCAGCAGCGCCTCGGTCTGCGGCCCGGGCGGAGGGCCGGAGCGGTTCACGGCAAGGGTGATGCCCGCCGCCGTCAGGGCCGAGCGCGCGCGGTCGAGTTCCGCGCCGAGGCTGCCCTGGCGGTACCCGGTCACGGCCTCCCGGATCTCCCTCAGCGCCTGGCGGCCCACGGACTCGATGTCCGTGATCTGGGCCAGCGCGGCGTCCAGATCGCGGGCGGCCAGGCGACGGGCCGCCTCCGACTTCACGACGATCACCGACATCGTGTGCCCGAGCAGATCGTGCAGGTCACGGGAGAAGCGGAGGCGCTCCTTCTCGACCGCCCGGCGGGCCAGTTCCTCGCGGGCCGCGCGCAGTTCGCGCACCGCCTCCGAGAGCCGCATGATCGCCGCCGTCACCATCGTCGAGATCCACGTCGCGTACGCGATGTCGAGGCCGCCCCAGCCGTCGTGGAAGCAGGACACCGCACCCGCCAGCACCGCCACCGCCGTACCGGCGGGCCGCAGGTGCGACAGGCGCAGGGCCGCGCCCGTCGCCAGGCCGAGCAGCGGGAAGAACAGCAGCCAGTTGCCGCCGTAGCCGGCGGCGAGCGCGCAGGTCACGGCCGTCAGCAGGACGTGGGCCACCCGGGTGGAGCGAGCCTCGCGCTTGTCTCTGTGGAACGCGCGGAACGCCACGTAGATGTAGAGCGTGTTGAAGGTGATGAGGCCCAGCCCGCCGATCCACGGGTTCGGCGTCTGGTCCTGGAAGAGGTTGGAGAAGGCGCCCATCCCCATCAGCAGCCACGGCAGCAGGGTGAACCCGCTGGGCGGCGGACCGGGATGCTCGGGGAGCCCGCCCGCTCTCCGGGCGGCTCGCCACTCGGCCCTGAGCCGCGTCCTGTTCGCCGCGCAGTGGCGCCGGTGCTCCCGGGACTGCCGGACGGCCGCCCGGGTCGCCTCGACGTGGCACCTGATCTTCTGTGTCCAGGACATGTCCCCGTCCCCGATCAGACGTTGGCCGCGCCGCGGCGGTACGACAGTGGTCTGCGTGGTCATGGCAGAACGCTACGGATCCGCCGTGGCCGGGCGGCAGATGCGGTTGTACGGAGTTCGCCAGGACAAATGTCATGGGCCTGCCCCCCCACCTCGCCGCTCGCCGCCATCTGACACGACGTCAGGAGACTTCACAAGTGTGGGGGCCTGGGCTATACAGAGG
>NZ_DF968225.1:0-28424 GCF_001270025.1 Streptomyces azureus
CCACACAACACGGGATCACGTACCTCTCCACCGTGCCACAGGAAGATCATTCTGCAAGGACCCCTAAGAGGGCGTCTCAACTGGCGTGATCGTTAGGTTGGGTGCCGTGATGGCGATGGTGGAGCGTCTGGTGCCGGACGCGTTGTGGGAGTTGTTCCAGCAGGTGGTGCCGGCCGCTCCGGTGAGGCCGCAGGGCGGGGGCCGACGTCGGTATGGGGACCGGCAGGTGCTGGCGGCCATAGTGTTCGTGGCCACGACAGGCTGTACATGGCGGCAGCTGCCGCCGGGCTTCGGCCCGTCCGGGCCGACGGCGCACCGCCGCTTTACCGAGTGGAGCCAGGCCCGTGTGTGGGGGGCAAACTCCACCGCCTGGTCCTGGACAAGCTCGGCGCCAGAGGCGAGCTGGACTGGTCGCGGTGCGCCATCGACTCGGTGAACATGCGCGCGATGAAAGGGGGGACCTGACAGGTCCGTATCCCGTAGATCGCGGCAAGAAGGGTTCAAAGATCCACTTGATCACCGAGCGGACCGGTCTGCCCCTCTCGATCGGTATCTCCGCGGCGAACACGCACGACAGCCAGGGACTTGAACCCCTGGTACGGGGCATACCTCCCATCCGTTCCCGGCGCGGGCCACGCCGACGGCGGCCCGCCAAGCTCCATGGAGACAAGGGCTACGACTACGACCACTTGCGGAAATGGCTCCGCTCGCGAAACATCACCCCGCGCCTCGCCCGCAGAAACATCGAGTCCTCCCAGAAGCTGGGCCGCCACCGGTGGACCGTGGAGCGGACAGTGGCGTGGCTGTCTGGGTGCCGCCGCCTGCACCGCCGCTACGAGCGCAAGGCCGAGCATTTCCTGGCCTTCGCCGGTATCGCGGTCAGCCTGATCTGCTTCCGCCGACTCGGCGGTTGAGCCATTCCCCTATGATCTCGATCATGGGCAACTTCTCCTGAGCGGGCCGCGACGGTCCACAGACATCCGCCCGGCAGGTGCCGGGCCCCGTCAGCGTGCCCGCACGCTCACCTCAGGAGACACGACCACACCATGTCCGTTCACTCTGCCCGTTCCGCCCTGGACGACCGCATCGCACGCCTGCGACAGCTCGCCCACGCCGACGCCCGGCTGGAGGGCGTACTGCTCTACGGCTCGTGGACCGTGGGCGAGGCCGACGCCCATTCCGACATCGAGGCATACCTCTACATCCAGGACGACCATCTTGCCGACTTCGACGGCCCCGGCTTCCTGGCGCAGCTCGCCCCGCTCAAGCTCTCCTACACCAACATGTACGGCATCCTCGCCGTCGTCTTCGACGACCTGATGCGCGGCGAGTTCCACCTCACCCCGGCCGGTCCCGGCATCGACGAAGTCCCCACCTGGCAAGGGATGGTGCACCTACCCCGCCCCGACGACGCCGTCCTGCTCGACCGCACCGGCCGGCTCACCCAGGCCGCCCGACAGCTGGCCACCTTCCAGCCGCCCGAGCCGGTGACCACCGCCCAGCAGCTCACCGACGAGCTGACCAACTGGACGCTCATGCTCGCCCACGTCCTCGCCCGCGGCGAGATCGCCCGCGCCCACGCCCTGTTGCACACCGTCATCGCACCCCAGCAACTCCAGCTCTGCCGCCTGTTGCGCAACACCACAGCCCACTGGCTCACCCCCAGCCGCGCGCTCGAACAGGACCTGCCCGACACTGACCGCCATCGCTACACCTCCACCACGGCTACCGCCCGCGACCAGGACGTGCGCACCGCGGCACGCAGCAGCTGGCGCTGGAGCCGCGACCTGGCCGCCGAGGCCGCCGACCGCTGGACCATCCACCTGCCGCACGAACTCCACGAACAAATCAGCAACCGCCTGAACAACCCTCGCTGACCCCATCCGGCTGGGGCCACCGGACTCATCCAGTGGCCCCAGCCTGGCGGCCGCGGCCGCCGCACAACGCCAATTGAGATCATCTCTTAGTGGCGACGGCCTGTGCGCCGACGTCGCGGTCATCGTGACCAACGGGCGGGTCACCGAACCCGCCGCCGTGCAGCAGCAGCCGTGCAGCCGGCATGCAGCGCTGGCGACCGGAGCGGCGCGATGCGGCCCGCCGGGTGGTTCTGGAGGACCAGAACCACCCGGTTCACCTGGTGCCACCGGCTCCGGCTTCGCGGTCGGCGCCGGGCCGGGGCTCGCCCCCTGGCGCGTTCTGCTGTTCCAGAACAAGCCGGCTTAGCTGGTGCTACCGGATTGATCGCGAGGGTACGAAGAAGGCGCCACACCGGGGTGCAGCGCCCGGGGTGCTGCACGGGGCCAGGAGCCCCGCTGGAAGGCCGGTCAGGGTCCTCGGTGGAGTGGTAGCCGGTGGGGGCGAGGTTGGCCACCTGTCGGCCAACATCTGGGTGGACAGCGGTCCCACCGAACGACCTGACGATCAGTGACTGTGTCCTCTTCGGTCCCTGCTACTCAGTCCCTGGGTAAAAGTGCAGGTCAAACGGGCACGAAGCTCAGCCAAGGGACTCAAGGGACTCTCGTTCGGAATTATGAGCCAGTCTTGTGTGCAGGTACGCGCGGGCGCATCTGCCTGTCTACAGGTTGTAGCTGGCTGATAATTGAGGATTCCAGTCCCTACAGTCCCTTGCGAGTGGTTCATCGCGCCTCCGACCTGCGGAAATGTTCAGGGACTGTGGTGAGGGACCAAAGGGCCGCGGCAGGCGGCTTCGTCTCTGCCGCTCCGTGGCGGGCCGACGGCTGTAGCGGCCTGGGGGCACCGCTCGGTGATAAGTCCGGCCTTGTTCACGGCTGCGCTCAGGCTCCAGTCCCGGCCGCGCGGCGGAGCATGCGCTTGCCGGTTATGCGAAATTGCGGTCCCTCCAGCCACTCTCAATTCGGACATTACTCCCATCGGTTGTGCCGTGGAGCGACTCAAGGGACCGTAGGGACCCTGAGAGCTGATAGGCCGCCACGCGGGGGAGCTGCCGCCCACCATCGTTCTTGGGTCCTAGACTCTCTTCCAAAACACAGTCCCTACGGTCCCTTGGGACCCTCACCACAGCATGCGGTCACTGCATCAGCTGGGGCCTGTCAGGGACTGAAGGAAACGAGAACCTCGAAGAAGGACGACGCGTGCCCGGCCCCAGCGCGACGAGAGTGCCTGCAGGCCCTGCGAGGCCTGCCACACCGCATGCCGTTGCCCGGTGGTGCGCCGAGCAGGGCTGGCCTGTCCATCCCCTTGCGCCGGGCCGCAAGACGCCCGCGGGAAACTGCGCAGCCTGCAAAGATCAGCACCATCAGCCGGCCGACTGCGCCTGCCTTCCCGCAGGCCGTCCATGCCACGGGTTCCACGCCGCGACGACCAACGCCGCGCGCATCGACGCCTGGTGGTCCCGCACGCCAACCTGGGGCGTCGGCGTGGCCTGCGGGGGAGCGGACCTGATCGTCATCGATATCGACGCGCACTCCGCGCCGGTCCCCGACCGCAACCGCCTCCTGCCTGGCATCGCCATCCACGACTCTGTCGACCTGGAGGGTCTGGCGTCCGGCTTCGACACCCTCGCGCTCCTGGCGGCACTACGCCGGCAACCCAGTCCCGCCGACGACGACAGCACGCTGCGCGTGCGTACCCCCTCCGGTGGTCTGCACGTCTGGTACCGAAACCCCCACCCAGCCACACGATTCCGCTGCTCGACCGGATCCAGCTCCAAGGTCGCCCTGGCCTGGCAGGTCGACGTACGGGCCGACGGCGGTTACATCGTCGCTCCCACCACCCGCACCACCCAGGGGACTTACCTGCGCGAAGGGCCGACCCGACTGCCTGCCCCCCTGCCCGAATGGCTCGGCGAAGAACTCGTGAGGACCGGCCACGTGATCCAGCGCCCACCGGTCCGCCCCAAGCCCGAGGTCCCCCGCGCCCGCCGTCCCCGAACCGCTGCCGACGGGCAACGTGTCCTGGACCCCTTGCTCCTGGAGGTCGCTGAGTGCGCGGCCACACGTGAAGGCGCGGCCTTCACCGAGAAGCTCAACAAGGCCGCATACACCGCCGGAGGACTCACGGCAGCCGGGCATCTCGACGAACGCACCGCGCGGACCCTGCTGCTCAAGGCTGCCGAGGCTGCGCGCCCCTGGCAGAGTGCCCGCAACGAACGCATCGTCGACGACGCCCTCGTCGCCGGGGCCGCCCGCCCGCTCCACCTCGAAGGACGTTCATGAGCAGCGCCGAGACCCCGCGCTTCGACGCCAGCGCCGCCGCTCAGCAGATGCTGGACCTCGAACAGGCCGCCCCTCCGCCCGCAGCCCTGCCCGCCCAGGCCAGCACCTCCCCAGCCACCCCTTCCTGGGCGGAGCCAGCCCTCTTGCCCGGCACGCTCACCGACCGCGGCAACGCCAAACTGTTCGTCAAGCTCTACCGCGACCAGTTCCGCCACGTCGAAGGCCTGGGCTGGTTCTCCTGGGACGGTTACCGCTGGAAGCGCACCGGCGGCGAGAAAGCCGCCCTGTGGGCCGCGGGAGAGATGGCCGAGGACATGCCGGACAGCGACCCGCGAGGCTTGTTCAGCGACCGCGAGCTCCACCACCACAAGAAGCGCACTCTGTCCACCACCGGGATGAAGGCGCTCCTCACCCAGGCCAAGGCCTCCCCGGACCTCTCCGTGGATCCCGACACCCTCGACGGCGACCCCTACGCCTTGTGCACCCCCGCCGGCGTCGTCGACCTGAACACCGGCCTGCTGCGCAAACCGGACCCCACCCGCGACTTCCACTCCCGCGCCACCAGCGTCGCCCCCCAGCAGACCCCCACCCCGCGCTGGCACCGCTTCCTGCACGACACCTTCGGCGGCGACGCCGAAGGCCAGGAAATGATCAACTTCCTGCACCTGCTGCTCGGCTACTCCATCACCGGCGATGTCGGCGCGCAGGTCCTGCCCTTCCTCCACGGACACGGCAAGAACGGCAAGTCCGTCCTGCTTGACACCATGATTCAGGTCCTGGGCGACTACGCCGACGCCGCCCCACCCGGATTCCTCATGGACCGCGGCGCATTCTCCGAGCACTCCACCGAACTCACCGAACTCCACGGCCGCCGTCTCATCGTCTGCAGCGAACTCAAGCCCAACGACAAGTTCGACGAAGCCCGCGTCCGGCTCCTGACCGGCGGAGACAAAATCAAAGCCCGCCGCATGCGGCAGGACTACTTCTCCTTCAGCCCCACCCACCACCTGTGGCTACTAGGCAACCACCGCCCCGAAGTGTCCACCGGTGGCTTCGCGTTCTGGCGCCGCATCCGCCTGCTGCCCTTCGAACGCACCGTCCCCGACCACCGCAAGATCGACAACCTGGCCTTCGAACTCGTCCGTGACGAAGGCCCCGGCATCCTGCAGTGGCTCATCGAGGGCGCCCGCCGCTACCTCACCACCCGCGACAACCTCGAAGGCCCCGACCGTGTCCGCATCGCCACTACCGCGTACGCCAACACCGAAGACCACATCGGCCGCTTCCTCACCGAATGCTGCACCCGCGACCTCGAAGCCCAGCCCGACCTACGCGTCGAACAAGGCCTCCTCTACACCGCCTACGCCTCCTGGTGCAGCGGCGGCGAAGGCATCCGCCCCGCAGGCGCCCGCGCCTTCGCCACCCGCGTTCGGCAAGAGGTCGGCCTCGCCTCACCCGCCGACATGATCAAATCCAACGGCCGCAAGTACTACCCCGGCCTCGCCCTGCTGGACACACCCTCATGAACCAACCGCCGCACCACCACAGCGAACCACTGCGCCACCGCCCCGCCCATCAGGGCACCCAGATGCCCCTACCCGCCCTCAACGGACCGGCCTACCATGAAGCCGCCAGGGCAGGCTCAACAACAGGCGGCACACCACACCACGAGGCGGACCGCCATCCAGCCCCGCACACCAAGGAGGGCAACCAGCTATGAGCTCGCTACTGACCGAGGGCGATCTCACCCACGAAGCACACGTGGTGTGGCTGGAGAACCCCGAAAACCTCGACTACGTCCGCCAAGCCCTCGACAAGACCCCCCGCCGCCGCAACAAACCCCGCTACGCCCGCGACGGCCGTATGGTCGGCTACGCCGAGCTCGACGACCACGCCGAAGCCGACCCCGACAGCGGCCTCTACCGCCGCCGCGTCTTCTTCCTCCTTCCACACGACCGCGACGCCCAACCCGAAGGCCTCTACCAAGAAGGCGCCCCCGGAGAGGCGGTCGACCCCCGCACTATCGACGTAAGAAAGGTGGGGGAGAAGACCCCCCGCTCACAGAGGGGCCCTGCCGCCATAACCGGCTCACGCGCGTGACCTTCTTTGCGCGGCGTAGCGCCCTGGTTGCTGTACTGCACTATATTGATCTTGAGCGTGCCGCAGAACACTGTAGGTGTGCCTCGCGCTGGTGGTCCAAGGAAAGACGCCCCACTTCCTGTGGGGAGATGCAGGTGCAAGGCCTGCCCGGCGCTCCAACAAGACCGCACCCCAGGCAGCCGGGGTGCGGTCTCTGCGTTGATGACGTCAGCGAACGCACTTGGGCGATCGACAGAGCCGCCTAAGTTCTGTCTCCTTGATCAGCGCCGTGTCCAGGGGCTGTTGGCTGGTCGAGTTTGTCCTTGACCCCGCACATATCGGAGTGCCAGTGACCAACGACTCGACGGCGACGCACGGTCGGCCGCTTCCGGAAGCCGCTCGACTGCGGCGGCATGTGGAGTTCCTCGCCGTCGAGCCGCGCAGTCGGCTGCGGGCACCTCGGGCGATGCAGCGCGCCGAGGCGTATGTCCGTGACGAACTGACCGCCGCGGGCTGGCTGGTGGAGCGGCATCCGTTCGACGCCCGCTGGCAGATCGGCTCGACGGACCGGCACGGGCACCGGGCCCTCGCCCTCAAACCGCGGCTCCACCAGCGCCTGCGCGGAGCGAACCTCATCGCTTCGCTGCCCGGATCCGGCGACGGGCCGGCCGTGGTCGTCGGTGCCCATCTGGACAGCGTCAGCGGCAGTCCAGGCGCGGACGACAACGCCTCGGGCGTGGCGGTGCTCCTGGAGACGGCGCGCCTGCTGTCGGAGGCGCCCGTGGCCCCGCCCGTCGTCCTGGCAGTGTTCGACATGGAGGAACTCGGACTGATCGGGGCCCGTCAGGCGGCCCGTGAACTGGGCCGCCGCGGCGGTGTGCGGGGGATGATCTGCCTGGAGTCGGTCGGCTACTTCGTGGACGACCCGGGAACGCAGCGACTGCCCGCCGGCTTCGAGCGGATCTTCCCCGAGACGTCGGCCGAGGCCCGGGCGGGCGGTTACCGGGGCGACTTCACCCTCGTCGTGCACCGGCGCTCCTCGGCGGAGGCGGCCGAGGAGTGGAAGCGGGCCGCCGCGGCGGCGTCTCCGGCGGTCCCGGGTCTGCTGCTGCGGGATCCGCGCCCCGACGGCCTGTTGGGCCTGCTGATCGGACTGGCCGTGCCGCCCGCTGGCCACCTGGGGCGCAGCGACCACGCGCCGTTCTGGAACCGCGGGATCCCCGCGCTGATGCTCACGGACACCGCGAACTTCCGCAATCCGCACTACCACCGGTCGACGGACCTGCCGAGGACGCTCGACTACGAGCGTCTGGCCGCCGTCACCGCGGCCACCGCCGCGACCGCCATCTCGTGGCCCGATGCCCGACGTACGGTGTGAAACATGTCGCCCGGCACGCGACCGCTTGCCGATGTCGGTCCCATACCGCGACGTCGACCAGTCCGGCGAGCAGCTGCTGCTCCCCGACAGCACTACAGCCGCCTAGCGCCCCCGAGGAGCTCTGCCGCGAGCACCTGCCCACCCTTCAGCTCGGCGGCACACACACCCATCTCGGCGAGGAGACCGGCCGGGCGGCGGCGTACGACATCGCGCTGCTGGACATTTTCTGGACCACCATGGCGGGCTATGCCCACGCCCTGGCGGTGGCCAGGGCAGAAGGTGTCACCGCGCGGGAGCTGGCCCCGTTCGCCAAGGGCATAGGCGCGATCCTGCCGCCACTCTTCGAGGAGCTCGCGAGCGACACCCCTAGCGGCTACCGAGCCCCGTCGATCACTCCACGCGCGGTCGGTACAGCCGCTTCGGGCTCGTCCGGGACGGGCCCCGCCCCTGCCGTAGTCCGAGCGGCCGCAGTCCCGGAAGGCTCGCTTCCCCTCGCGCCCGGATTCGCCGCGGCCTCCTGTCCCCGCTCGATCATGCCCAGCGCCACCCCGATGATGATGATCACGCCGCCCGTCACCTGGGCGAGCCGGATCGACTCCCCGTTGATCACGACGGCGCCGATGACGCCGAAGACCGGTACCAGGTTGAGGATGTTGACCGCGACGCTCGACGCCATCCTGCGCAGGCCGTAGTTGTAGAGCAGGAAGCCGCCGACCGAGCACGCCACGGCCAGGTAGACCAGCAGTGATGAGGCGGTCGCGCCCGGCATCCGCCAGTCGTCGGCCTCCAGCAGGGACGCGAGCAGGAAGCCGGCCGCGCCCGCCAGGGTCTGGTAGTAGGTGACGCTCGTGGCGTCCTGGCCAGCGCTCGCGCGCTTGCCGAGCACGTTGTAGCCGGCCCAGGCCAGCCCGCCGAGCAGCAGCAGGATGTCCCCCAGCCAGCGCGAACTGCCGCCGACCTCGGCCCCGTTGCGTACGACGAGGAAGGCGCCGACGGTGGCCAGCAGCACGCCCGTCACACGCGGCAGCGGCATCCGGGTGCGGAAGACGACCAGTTCCACCAGCATCGTCATCAGCGGGTACGTGGCCACGATCAGCGACGCGTCGGATGCCGTGGACAGGTCGACGCCGACGTTCTCAAGGATGAAGTACACGGTGATGCCGAGGAACCCGCTCAGGTAGAGCTGCCGCCGCTGCCGGGGGTCCGGACGGGCCGGGCGGTGCCTGCTCAGCCGTACCATCACGCCCAGGAGTAACGCCGCGAGGGTGAACCTGATGGCGCCGATACTGAGCGGGCCGACATCCTCCAGCACCTGCTTGGTCACCGCGTACGAACTGCTCCAGAACAGCGCGGCCGCCATGACCGCACACACCGCCCACACCGTGGGTCCTCGTTTGCGCATAGCAAGTCGCCCCTCTCTACTACCCCACTGCCGCCCACCGCGCTGGGACCGAACAAAAACCGGTCAACTAGGCTGGACGTTAACAAGATCATCGAAGGTCATGCGAAGAGTCCGAATTACCTTCGGAATCCGGCGGGGTGAGGCAAGCGTGGACGAACTAGATTCGGCGTTGGTGCGGATGCTCCAGGAGGACGGTCGGCGCACCAACCGGGACATGGCCCGGGAACTCGGTATCGCCCCGTCCACGTGTCTGGAGCGAATCCGGTCGCTGCGCAGGAGCGGCATCCTGACGGGATTTCATGCGGAGGCAGACCTCGCGGCGATGGGCCGCGGGTTGCAGGCGGTGATCGCCGTACGGGTCCGCCCGCCGACACGTGCGGTGATCGAGGCCTTCCAGACCTTCTTGGAGGGGATGCCCGAGGTCGTCTCGATCTTCGTCCTCACCGGGAACGACGACTTCCTCGTGCACGTCGCCGTCCGGGACACCGACCATCTGCACGCAGTGGTCCTGGAGAAGCTGGCCAAGCGCCCGGAACTCGCCGACGTACGGACGTCGGTGGTTTATGGGCACATGCGCAAGAAGGTCATCGGTCCGGCGTGACACCGGGTGGCCGCCGTCCGGCCGGACCAGGGCGACCTCGTTGTCCGCGGCTCCGTCTACCAGATGCGGTTCTTCTCCGTCCAGGTCGCCCGGCTGCCCGCGCAGGCCGCGGCCAGCGTCACCATCTGGCGATTCCTCGCGGAGACGGGCGGCTCCCCGTTGGAGAACAGCGGTGTCAGCCAGACGCCGTGGACGCGGGCCGCTTGGTGAGGACCTCAGGCCCGCAGCCGCAGCGCCGGGGTGGTCGTCATCCGGTACCCAGGTGGAAGCACCCACGACCAGGATGGAATCCGCTCGGCAGAGGCACTCACACCTCCGGAGGGAGGCGGACAGCGAGCGCCCGCTTCCAGGGGGACACCAGCCGGGTCAGAAACTGCTCCACGCGCGCAGCCGGCGGCCGATCAGGCCGACCCCCATCGCGCCGGATGCGGCGTCCCGCACCAAGGCGACTGCCTCCTTCGGCGGATAGTCGAGCCGACGCCCGTTCAGATCCAGATAAGCCTCGGTGGAGTGCCAGGCGAAGGCCTCGTTGGAGTGCTCCAGACACGGCAGTTTCGCCAGAGTCTGAAGGAGCGCGGCCGCTTTCAGATACACCGACCCGTAGATGTCGCGTTCCATAGCCCGGGCATTGACCCGGGCTACCGCCGCATAGAGTGGGCCATAGTCGTCCACCTGAGGATCACCGGGGAGCAACTCGGCCGCGTGCAGGAGAAAGCCCACGTCAAGAGGGTGGAGCGGATCGTTCTGGCTCACGCGGCGTGTCCCCGCTCCTGCTGCTCCTCAAGATCACGCCGCGCCTGCTGCTCCGCAGACCGCTGCTCCGCAGCGGGATCGGCCGTGCCGGCCTCCTCTGCGAACGCGTCGCCGCTGCGGGCCATCGATGCTCTGAACGCGTCAAGGAAGCGCTCCTCCACGGCGGTGGCCCGGGCGTAGGCGGCCGACAGGATGTACTCCTGCAGGCTGACACCTTCCTGCCGCGCGGCGGCCTCGATCGCGGCCCGCTGAGCCGGATCCGGAAAGCGGAGGTTCATGGCTTTGGGATGAGACATGGTACCGAGGGTACCGCTGATACCAGAGCCCGGCCATAGCGCAGGAACCGGAGGTGGAGGCGTGCGAGGCGCTGGGGCTGGCCTGCGACCCCCGCACCGTCGCCCCGGGCCGCCGGCCGGTCATGGAAGTCGCCGGCGTCCCGCACGAGCTGATCCGCTGGACCTCCCGCCGCAGCGCGCAGGCAGCCGCGTGCCTCACCGACCTGGAGCACGAGTACGTAACCACCCGGCGGAGCGGCGCACCTCCCAACGGTCCGCGTTGAAAACCTAACGTTCGCTCAATATGTTGCGAGTGTTCAATTTTCTTCTCGTCCGGATCCATCGACCGGAGGTGTCCTCCGCCGTGGCCAATCCCTACCGCGAACTCTTCCGCGCCCCAGGCGCCGTGGCCTTCTCCGCCGCCGGCTTCGTGGCCCGTATGCCGATCTCCATGACCGGCATCGGAATCATCACGATGCTGTCCCAGAGGCGCGGCGAGTACGGGCTCGCCGGAGCCGTCTCCGCGACCTTCACGCCTCCATGGCCCTCTTCGGGCCGCAGGTCTCCCGCCTCGTGGACCCCGCGGGGCAGAGCAGGGTGCTGCTCCCGGCCACCGGCGCCAGCGTCGTCGCCATGGCGGCGCTGCTGCTCTGCGCCCGCTATGACACCCCCGTGTGGACGCTCTTCGTCTTCGCCGCGCTCGCCGGCACCCTGCCCAACATGGCCGCCATGGTCCGGGCCCGGTGGACCCATGTGTACCGGGACTCGCCCCGGCTGCACACCGCCTTCTCCCTGGAGTCGGTCGTGGACGAGCTGACGTTCGTCGTCGGCCCGGCCCTCTCCGTGGCGCTCTCCACGGCGGTCTTCCCCGAGGCCGGCCCGCTCGTCGCCGCCGCGCTCCTGGCCATCGGCGTGCTGCTCTTCGTCCCGCAGAAGCGGACCGAGCCGCCGGTCCACCGCCCCGAGGGAGACGCCAGCTCGGGCGGATCCGCCATCCGAGTCGGCTGTGTCCGCTTGCTGGCCCTGGTCCTTGTCGCGGGCGGCACCATCGTCGGCACCGTCGATGTGGTGAGCGTGGCCTTCGCCGAGGAGCAGGGCTCACCCGCCGGCGCCGGCATCGTGCTCTCCGTCTACGCCGTAGGCTCCGCCCTCGCCGGACTGGTCTTCGGGGCCCTCAAGCTCGCGATGCCGCTGCCCCGGCTGCTCGCCCTCGGCGTCACAGGCACGGCGCTCACTACCCTGCCGCTGCTGCTCGTCGGCAACATCGCCACCCTGGCCGGCGCCGTTTTCCTCTCCGGCATCTTCTTCGCTCCGACGATGATCGTCGTGATGGGCCTCATCGAGAAGACCGTCCCGCCGGCCAGGCTCACCGAGGGCATGACCTGGGCGATCACCGGCCTGAGCGTCGGCGTGGCGCTGGGCGCCGCCGTCTCCGGCGCGATGGTGGACCGGTACGGGCCTGCGGGGGGCTTCGCCGTCGCCATCGCCGCGGGCGCCGTGGCCCTGCTGCTCGGGATAGTCTCCCAGAGGCCGCTCACCCGCCGCCTCGCCGCCCGCGAGGCCGAGGCCGAGACCGGCGCTGTGAGCGAGACTGGGAAGACCGGTGCCGTGAGCGAGACGGGGACCGGGGCGGGCGCCGAGACCGGTGGGCAGGCCGTCGCCGGAGGCGGGACCGTGGCCGGGGACGGCACCTCCCCCTCCCCGGGCGGCACCGCCGGTGGCCTTCAGAACACGGCCGGAGCCCGCCCCTGACCAGTAGGTACGGTCCATGGAGCAGCCGGGCACAGGGGCGAGGAGCGCGGGAGTGAAGGTGATCGACCCGACCACGGACGGCCGTCGTCTCAAGGGCGAACGCCGTAAACAGGAGCTGATCGAGGCGACCATCCGTGTGGTGGCCCGCGAAGGGGTGGCCGGAGTCAGCCACCGGGCCGTCGCCCGCGAGGCCGGACAGCCCGCCACCGCCGCCGCGTACTACTTCAAGAGCATCGACGATCTGCTGACCGCCGCGCTCACCCGCTGCATGGAGCAGGACGCCGCGCGCATGCGGGCGCTCGCCGCCCGCACCGACGCCTCGCCGGCCGGGCTGCGCGAGCTGGCAGAGCTGATGTGCGCGGTGGTCACCCGCCCCGACCACCTGCTCGCCGAGTACGAGCTCTATCTGCTGGCCGCCCGCCGCCCGGAGCTGCGCAGCCCCACCCAGGACTGGCTGGCCGCCGTCGGCGAGTTCGGCGCCCGCTACACCGGCGATCCCGTACGGCTCCGGCTGCTTGCGGGTGCCATGGACGGGCTGCTGATGCAGGCGCTGCTGACGGACCGCCCGCCCACCGCCGACGACTACGAGGCGGTCCTGCGGCGGATCCTGCTGTAGCCGGCTGAGATGTCTAGACCGCTGCCCAGGTCCAGCCCGAGGTCGGCCAGTCGCTGGAGTTTGTCGGCGGTGAGCTTGGCGCGCCTCGGCTTCGTGTTTGCAAGAAACACCCCCAGCTTCACCTGAGTCCCGTCCGGCAAGACCTTGGCAGAACAGCGAAGGGCCTATGGGGCCGGGCAGGTGAACGGCCTACGCGCCCGCCGACTGCCGTTTCGACTGGTCCAGCGACAGCTCCTGACCGATGCCCCGCCAGCTGTCGCGCCCCCGAACACGGTCTGCGTAACCCGAATCTGGCTTGATCTCAGGTCAGCGGGGTGTTGGCCAGGACGCGGCGGAGAATATGCCAGGAGAGGTCGGATTCGGTGGCGAAGGGCCGCTGCTTTTTGGATTTCTCATCGATGTAGTTAAAGATGTCGCGGTTGTAGCTGTCGCCGTCGTGGTCGTGGACTGCGGTCTGCTCCGGGTTGAGGTAGACGTGGAAGCTGGCGCCGAATTCGGCGGTGGAGTTCATGTAGCCGGGGCCGGTGGTGCCGTCGCCGCCGTCCATCGGGCAGTACACCCGGTGCACGGCGTAGTTGTCTTTGGAGAGCCAGGCGCACTGGCCGGGGGTGAGGGTGAGCAGGCCGAGCTTGCGGGCGTCCCACTCGAGGTGTTCGTAGACCATGACGTCGAGCTGGCCGGCGAGGCAGAAGACGATGCCGGTGGTGTGGCCGTGGGAGTGGATGGGCGAGTAGTGCTGCGCCGGCCAGATCTCCAGGACGACGGGCGAGCCGATATCGCCCTTCGGATGGCCACCGGGGTGGAGGGGGCCGTGCTCGGTGGCCAGGTCGTCGTACTCGCCCCGGCCGGAGCAGGCGACGCGAATGTACGGCGGATGAGTCTGGTCACGGTTGTACTTCTCCAGCAGGATCTGGCGCAGCAGCCCCACCTTGTCGCCGGGTTCGGCGGCGGGGGCCAGATGCTTGCGCATCGCTTCGACCTCCCACGCGGACAGGCGCAGGTCCTCGGCCTTGCGTGCAAGGTCCATGACGGCCGGCGGGATCATCAGCTGGCGGGCGTACTCGTCGAACGAGGTGGCCTGCCCGATCACCAGCGACGGGAGGGCCTCGGCGCCCTTGAGGCGCAACTGACGTTCCTCTTCCTTGGTGATGTGGAAGGGGTACTTCGGCCCGCGGGGCTCCGGGGGACCGGCGGGGGTATGGGCGGCGGTCAGGCTCATGGGAAGACTCCCTCGTGTTTTCCGGTGAACGCAGCTGATGCGAGCCCTGAAAGAACTGCGGAAAGCCGTCAGCGGGTGGCCGCCGTTGCATCGGCCGTCCCGGCCGACGCTTGGCGGCCACCCGCTGATGGACCGGCACTGGTCAGGTAGAACTTCCGCGACAGGGGCCTTCGTGCTGGTGCGGGTTCAGCCCTGGTCCTCGGACGAGGGATAGATCCGCCACAGCTGGGAGAGGTTTGGTCCGCCCCACATGCGGGTCAGGCCTACCAGCCGGTCGTTGCCCTGGAGGTGGTCGGCGATGGCCAGGGCGTAGCGCGGGTGCACGACCGAGACCAGGTAGAAGTCGTTGCCTCGCTCTGCGTGGGAGACCAGCCGCCAGTGCTGGTTGAGGCTGTCCGTGCGTTCGCGAAGGGTGACGGTGTCGGGCGGGTTGGCCCCTGCGGTGAGGCAGCGGTGGTTGGCGTACGACTCGATGCGCACGGTGCCGTCGGCGTTCTGCCGCAGGAACCACTGGTGCGAGTTGTTGTCCTTGGCGAAGGGGTCCTGTGCCCAGGTCTGGGTGTGGTTGCCGACACCGTCGTGCCAGTCGTTGCACATGAAGTAGGTTCCGGTGACGTGGTGGGTCATCGTCACCGATCCGCCCGCGAGCAGTACGAGGTCGCTCAAGTCATGCTCCTCAGCTTCGGGTGTTCTTCGCAGGAGCGGGAGGCCCCTGCAACTCAGCGTAGAGAGCTGGCGGTTGCTACCCTGCGTGGCTAACCGGCCGTTTCTCGAGGTCAGAGGCTGTCCGGGAGATCTCGAACGGGGGGACGGCGCTACTCGAACGACCTAACTGAGCGTCACCCACATGTCCCGCACGCGGCGCGACGGTGTGGCAGCGCACCGCCGGATTCGAACGGGCAGTGCGCACGCCACTCGGCAGGCGAGAGCGGCAAGAACGAGAAACTGACAGCTGTCCCGACGAGCCGCCTGTCTCATACTGCGGGGCGATATTCAGCTTGCTGCGCCGCAGCTCCTCCAGCTCGGCCTGGGGCGAGGCGCCGGGGTCGGCCGACGCGGCGGCCTGGCTGCCCGGCGGCACCGGCGCCGCACCGTTGGGCGGAGGTACCGAGGCGCCAGGGTCAGCTGACGGGGTGGCCGCGCCGCCTGGCGGCACCGCGGGTGCACCGTTGGGCGGAGGTACCGAATCGCCGGGCGATGGAGGGACGGGGGTGCCGCCGGGTAAGGGCTGGCATTGGTGGCACCGAGACCCGGACCGCGCCCCGCAGCCTGAGGAACCCGCCAGCCCGCCGACACCGATATGCCTCGTGCCGCGCGGGAGAGGCTGAGCCCGCTCTGACAAGTCCAGCCGGGATTGTCACTGAGTCAGGGCAGACTGGTCGGATGCAGCTCACTCAGGGACGAAGTCGCCTCTTTCGTAACATCGTTGACAGCGGCGATGTCGATATCGCATCCGACGTCACGGCACTGGTCGGCAAGAACGCCAGGCCGGTCCCCGCCGCATCGTCCGAGCGGCCGCGACGAAGGCCCCGACCGGCTGACCGGTCGGGGCCCTGAAGTCCGCGAGGGCTACTTCGTCGCCGTCACGCGCAGTGGCGCGAGATCCGGGCTCGGCGCGGACCCGGTGCCGCCGGACAGCGGCTGCGCGGTCGTTGTCTGCGGCGCCACGCCCTTGTAGTACGGCGTGTAGACGTAGTGGGTGCCCACGCCGATCGCCGCACCGATCTTGGGGATGACGGAGGCGTCGACCGATCCCGAGCCGCCGAAGACGGCCACGTGGTACATGCTCGACGACATCCGCATCAGGTACCGCTTGGTCTCGTACGGCAGCGAGGTGACGTCGGTCCACAGCAGCGGGCCGTAGGTCGTCATCGCCGAGGACGCGGAGACACCGCCCCGCCAGCTCCCCACGGAGGCCACGGCGGCGTTCGACGGCAGCGACCACCACAGGTTGGCGAGCTGTATGGCGTTCGACTGCGGCGTAGAGCCGGCGACCCGGTAGTAGCTGTACGAGCCGGGCCAGTTCGGCATCTTCCCGGCCTTGTACGCCTTGGTCAGCGCCGACTCGGCGTCGGTCCCCACCGTGATGATCTTCGTCGTGCCGGGACTGTACTTGTTGAGGTACCCATAGACCGACGCGGTCATGGTCGAACCGTCGGTCAGCAGGACGGTCGCGGTACCGGCGGAACCCATGGAACCGGCGGCGGAACTCGCCGCGAGGGCGTTGTGGTAGTCGGTGCCGGTGGCGAGGAAGACGTACTTCGGCGTGCTGGTGATGGCCTTGGCCACGGCCACCGAGGTCGAGTAGCGCGAGACGTCGGACAGCCGCTTGGCCACGTACCCGAGCGAGGTCACCTTGGACGCCACCGCGCTGCTGAGGATCTTGGTGCCGCCGACCAGGTACACCGTCCTGCCCTTGGGCAGCATGCGCTTGAGCTCCGTCTGCACCGAGGAGTCCAGGCCCGTCCCGGAGGTCGTCAGCACCGGCCCCCGCTTCTTGCCGGCCAGCGATGTCGCGGTGGTGGCATAGGCCGCGTCGGACTTGCTGATGAGCACGGCCGCGTTCGCGTTCGGCAGGCCGGTTGCGCCGGCGCCGACCGTGTTCCAGGTCCACTTGGACGACGCGATGTTGGTGTCGTAGGTGTCGGAGCCGTAGACCCGGGAGATCGCATTGTCCCTGAGCGGCTGCCAGGCCACGTCGGTGCCGGTGCCCTGGGGCACCTGCGTCTGCGTGCCCGTGCCGAGGTCGTGGATCCACACCTGGGGTCCGCTGGGGACGTCGGGGTCGCCGGAGACGAAAACGTCGTACGCGATCCGGTTGCCCTGCGGCGACCAGGCGGGCCGGTTGTGGTTCACGGCGTCCGTGGTGAGCTGGGTGAGCCCGGTGCCGTCGGTGTTGACCTTGAAAAGCTGCCTGTGCCCGTCGATCGACCGTGTGAAGGCCACCGACCGGCCGTCCGGGGAGATGCTCGGGTCCTTCGCGTCGTCGGCCAGCTTGGTGAACGCCCCGGAGCGGCCGTTGTAGACCCAGACGGCCGGGGCGCCCGCGGTCCCGCAGCTCGTGCCCGTGCGTACGAAGGCCAGCATGCCGTTCACCGCGCCGCTGGGCTCGGAGTCGCAGCCGTCGACATCGGTGCCGAACAGGGCCTTCGGTGTGCGGGTGCCGTCGGCCGCGGTCAGCCGCAGCCGGCCGCCGGCCGTGAAGACGATGTCGCCGCCGCCGTACCAGAAGGTCGGATCGGCAGGATGCCAGCCACTGCCCGACGGCATGGCGATGTCGGCGCCGGTGCCCTCGGAGTCGGCCCATGCCGTGCGGATGTGGTCGTCGTAGTGGTTCACGAAGGCGACCTGGCTGCCGTCGGCAGACCAGGCGCCCTGGTCTCCGGTCGGGTGGAACTGGGACCACGATGACCCGTCGGGACGGACGAACGCCATCTGACCGCCGACGTCCGTGTAGAGCAGCTTCCCGTCGGTGGCCGGCCAGTTGCCGGGAACGGCGGCGGCCGACCCGGGAAGCGCGGCGATGAGGCCCGCCGCAAGCGCGGCGGCAGTGGTGAGCGCCGCGGATCTGCGGCGCGTACGCAGGTTCAATGTGCCCCCACAGTGAATGGATGGCTGCCGATCCCCTCCCCCAAGGCGAATGGACGGCTTCACGTTCGTCCGCACGACAGCGGCGAAACAGTAGCCGCAGGTCACGACCGCTGTGAAGACAGGGGCTCCCGGCTTTACTGGCCGATGACCAAGCGGCCGGAACCTGCGGTCGGCCGGCGATGCGTGCCGCCACCTCGCTCCGCGGCTTCGGCTGACGTACGACGACGCCCTTTCGAATGAGGCGAGCCCACCAGTACCACCCCGAAGACATGAGTCTCACGTGCCGCCGACTACTTGCCTCACGTGCCAGAAGCGCAGTAACCCATGTTGAGCTGCAAAGAAGACCTGACAACCCTAAGGGTCTGCCGATCATCAAGGTGTTGCTTTCAGAGCTGGGGCTCGGTGGTGTCGTATGCGCATCTCGGACGAGACTCGTGATCAACTCGCGGTGAAGTTCGCGGTGTTGTTCCCGCATCTGGACGAACGACAGCGGCGACTGCTGATGGCCGCAGAGGTCCGAGGGCTGGGACATGGCGGCATTCGAGCCGTGGCTCGGGCGGCCGGGGTGAGCGGGACAACGGTTCGCAAGGGCATGTCCGACCTGGACGCAGGCCAGTTTCTGACCGGACGGGTGCGGCGGCCGGGCGGCGGACGCAAACGCGTCGCGGACCTCGACCCTGGACTGCGGACTGCCCTGCTGAGTCTGGTCGAGCCGGAAGAACGTGGTGATCCGATGTCGCCGTTGCGGTGGACGACGAAGTCGACCCGCACGCTGGCGGCCGAGCTGACCCGTCAGGGACACCGGGTCGGTGCGGACACCGTCGCCGGCCTGCTGCGGCAGGAGGGGTTCCGGCTGCAGGCCAACGCCAAGACGCTTGAGGGCAGTCAGCATGCCGACCGGGATGCCCAGTTCCGCTATCTCAACGAGCAAGCACGCGATCACCGGGACGCCGGCCAGCCGGTGATCAGCGTGGACACCAAGAAGAAAGAGCTGGTCGGCGACTTCCACAACCATGGCCGCTCCTGGCGGCCCACGGGCGATCCGGTGCCGGTCCGCGTCCACGACTTCGCCGATCCGCAGCTGGGCAAGGCCATCCCTTATGGCATCTACGACCTGGCGGCCAACACCGGCTGGGTCAACGTCGGCACCGACCACGACACCGCCGCGTTCGCAGTGGAGTCGATCCGCCGCTGGTGGCACGGTCAGGGCCAGGCCGACTACCCGCAAGCTTCCCGGCTGCTGATCACCGCGGATCCAACGGCTATCGCACCCGGGCCTGGAAACTCCACCTCGCCCGCCTGGCCGCGGAAACCGGGCTGATCATCACGGTCTGCCACCTGCCCCCGGGCACATCGAAGTGGAACAAGATCGAGCACCGGCTCTTCTCCCACATCACGATGAACTGGCGCGGTCGCCCCCTGACCAGCCACGAAGTCATCCTCGAATCGATCGCCTCGGCCTTCACCCGCACCGGACTGCGGGTGAAGGCCGAGCTGGACACCAACACCTATCCCACCGGCATCGGTGTGGGCGACGCGGAAATGGCGGCCCTGCCACTGACCCGGCACACCTTCCACGGCGAGTGGAACTATGCCCTGCACCCCCAGCCGAAACCGGCCATCCCGGCAGCCCGCAGCGGCCGGCCACCGACACCGCAGCTGCTGTCCGACCCCGCACTGACCGGCCTGGCCCCGCACCAGCTGCAGCACCTCATCCGCACCCTGACACCGGCAGGAGACACCCGGCGCGGCCGCCCACCCCGGCTCACCTTCGCCGACCAGGTCCTGGCCACCGTGCTCCACCTGCGCGTCAACCTGGCCGCAGAACCTCTTGCCGTGCTGTTCAGCAGCAGCCGCACCGCAATGCACCGCACCCTGCTGAAGATCAGGCACCTGCTCGAAGCACAGGACATCACCATCTCGCCGGCCACCACCCCACCGGCCGCCCTGGCAGCCCTTCGAGCCAGAGTGGCCGCCCAAAGCAGCAGTCCCAACAGCAAGATCAAGACGACAGGTTAATGATCGGCAGACCCTTAGATAATGTGGGTCGTCGGCTTATTTCGGTGGCCGTAGAGCATCCGGTCTGACACGGCAGCTTGATTCGTGAGGCGTTGTCGGCGTACTCGCGAAAGTACTCAGCCGCGTACAGATGAACGTACTTAGACGGTGTCCTATGTGGTGAGGCGGACCAGTCGTTTGTAGCAGCACAGGGCTGCGGCGAGGCCGAGAAAGGCCAGGGTAGTTGCGCCACGGACTACGCGAGTGTCTCCTTACAGGTTCGCGGTGAGAGGGTGATCGACCGGAGCGTCGGCCAGACGGTGTTCCGCCCGGGGGCCCTGGCCTTCTTCGACACCACCTGTCCTTTCGCCACCGAAGTAACGGCGTCCTTCCGGTCGCACGTGTTCCAGATACCGCGATGGATGGTGGGCTTCCATGAGGCCGACCTGCGACCTCTCACCGCGGCGCCGATCGAGGCCGACACCGAGACAGCGGCGCTGGTCATCTCCTTCCTGTCCCGTCGCGCCGACCGAGCCGCCAGCCATCCTCCGCACGTCGGCGACCTCCTCGCTCGCAACGCCGCCGACCTGATCACCACCCTCGTCGCCGAGCGTCTGGAGCGCGATGTACCCGATATCGGCATAGACGCGGCGGGCACCGCCCTACTCCTGCGGGTCAAGGCGTTCATCGATCGCATCCTCGCCGACCCGGACCTTTCCCCGCAGACGATCGCCGCCGCCCACCACATGTCCGTACGCCATCTGCACCGGCTCTTCGAGAAGCAGGGCACCACCGTCAGCCGCTGGATCCAGCACAACCGGTTGGAGGCCTGCCGCCGCGAACTCGGGCGACCCGGCCGGAACGTGCCGACCGTCACTTCCGTCGCCCATCGGTTCGGGTTCACCAGCTCGACCCACTTCAGCCGCACCTTCCGCACCGCCTACGGCATGTCCCCCCGCGAGTGGCGCAGCACCAGGGGAGTCCACCGACAATCTTGAAGTTCTGAGGTCACTCCTACCCTGTCCGTCGAGGTCGCGGCCACCTACCCCCTGGACGACGCCCCCAAGGCCCTCGCCGAGTTCGCGTCGGGCCGGTACGCACGGGGCAAAGTCGTCGTCACCGTCTGACCCGTCCACGGCTCCAGCCATCAGTTCTCTTCCACCCGCCACCTTGATCCAGCGACCGCGCACGCCGGGGAATCCCCGGATCAGTGATCACCGCAGCGGGACCTGGGCTCGGAACCGGTCAAAAGTACGGTCGCCGACAAGGGAACCGTGCTTTGGGCTGATGCTGGGAAGAAGGGGGAATTCCAGGATGAGGGCATGCCAAATGCAGACTCCCCTCCGGCATTTCATGCAGAGGGCTTGACGAAGAAATACGGCCGCCGCGGCAAGCTGGCCCTTAGCGACGTGAACCTCACCATCCCCTCCGGCCGTGTCATCGGCCTTGTCGGCCCGAACGGGGCAGGCAAGTCGACCCTGCTGCACCTGGCCTGCGGGCTGATCGAGCCGACGTCCGGCTCGCTGACCGTGCTGGGGTCACGTCCCGCGGCGAACGCCTCGCATCTGGCCAGGGTGGGGTTCGTCGCCCAGAACACGCCGGTGTACGGCTCGTTCACCGTGGCCGAGCACTTGAAGCTCGGCACGAAGATGAACCCGGCGTGGGACCCGGCCCTGGCCGAGCGGCGTATCAGCCAGGTGGGGCTGAACCCCGCGCAGAAGGCTGGGCAGCTCTCGGGTGGCCAGCGAGCGCAGCTGGCGCTGACCATCGCCGCGGCCAAGAGGCCCGAGCTGCTGATCTTCGACGAGCCGGCGGCGGCGCTGGACCCACTGGCCCGCAAGGGGTTCCTGCAGAACCTGACGGAGTTCGTCCTCGAGCTCGGTGCCAGCGCCGTGCTGTCCTCGCACCTGCTCGGCGACATCGAGCAGGTCTGCGACTACCTCATCGTGCTGTGCGACTCGCGGGTGCAGGTCGCCGGCGATACCCGGGATCTGCTGGCCAGGCACGCCCGACTGGTCGCACCTCGCGGCGAGTTCGACCGGCTGCCCGCCGGCATCGAGGTGATCTCGGTGGAGCACAGCGGCGCGCACAGCAGCGCGGTCGTCCGCACCGACAGCGAGCCCGAGGCCCTGCATTATCAGGCCGAGCCCGTCACGCTTGAGGAACTCGTCCTCGGTTACATGACCCGGGCAGCCGCCGTACCCGTCGCCCGGACCGAGGCCGCAGTCTGGGGGGCCCAGCGATGATGTGGCTGAGCTGGCGGCAGTTCCGCATCCAGGCTCTGTTCGGCGTTGGCGCACTGGCCGTTCTTGCCGTGTACATGGTGTACCTCGGTGCAGACATCCGCGACGCCTACCAAGCCAAGTGCCAGGGCTCGGCCAACTGCGCCGAGGCAAGGCACCAGTTCCGCAGCGCATACCAGAACACCCTGCTGTTCCTGGCGACCGGACTCGCCCTGATTCCCGCCGTCATCGGCACCTTCTGGGGCGCTCCCCTGGTCGCCCGGGAACTGGAGAACGGCACCCACCGGCTGGTGTGGAACCAGAGCATCACCCGCCCGCGCTGGCTTCTCAGCAAGATCCTGCTCATCGGCTTGGCCGCTGTGATCGTGACCGGCGCGGCTGCGGCCCTGCTCACCTGGGCGGCCCGCCCCTTCGACGAGGCGGTCAAGGAGCAGTTCGAGACCTTCGTGTTCGGCGCCCGCAACATCGCCCCGATCGGCTACGCCGCGCTGGCCTTCACATTCGGCACAGTCGTTGGGCTCCTGCTGCGCAAGACCCTGCCCGCGATGGCTGTGACGCTCGTCGTCTTCCTCGCCTTCCAGTTCTTCTTCCCCAACGTGGTGCGGCCCAGCCTCATGCCGCCGGTCAAGGCCACGCTGCCGATGACGGTCGAAGCCATCAATGGGGCGCGGAATCTGGGCAGCATCGGTGGTGGCTCCGTCATCGGCGGGGTGAGGATTCCAAACGCGCCCGACGCGTGGATTGCTGAGACGAGCCCGCTGCGCACCGCAGACGGCAAGACCCTCAGCGCGAGCAAGTTCAACGACTGCCTCGACAGCCCGCCCAAGACCGGCGCGGCCGGCACGTTCGGCGACACGGCAGTCTGCCTCGCCAAGCACAACCTCCATGTCGACGTCCAGTACCACCCCCGCAGCCGCTACTGGTCGTTCCAATGGCTGGAGACCGCGATCTACCTGACACTCAGTGGGATCCTCACTGCTTTCGGCCTTTGGCGGATCCGGCGCCGGGTGAGTTGACCCCCGTGTCAACCGGCGCCCTTTTCTCTCCTGGCATGGCCGGGGCCCGCGGGCGGCGAGGACGACTTCTTCGCTCGCCATGAGGATGGCTTCGATGATGCGCATATGGGTCCTGCCGTCACTGCACCCCGCGCGGCGACTCAACCCGACCGTACGGAAACTGGCGGTCGTGCTGGGGGAGTGAACCGTTTACTCAGAGGTGCTCTCGACGATGCGATTCTCCCAGGCCCAGACGGCGATCTCGGTCCGGTTGCGCAGCCCGAGCTTGGTCTGAATCCCCGACAGGTGGCTCTTGACTGTGCTGAGGGTGATGAACAACTCGGCGGCGATCTCCTGGTTGGTGCGGCCACGCGCGATGGCCTGCACGACCTCGAGCGCGCGTCCGGACAGCTGTGGCGACTGCCTGGCGCGGCCGCGGGGCACAGCCCCGGTCTCGTTCAGGTGCTTCAGCAGCCGTAGGGTGACCGACGGCGAGACCAGCGCCTCGCCGTTGTAGGCGGCACGGACGGCCTCGATGAGCAGGGCAGGACCGGCGTCCTTGAGGATGAACCCAGCCGCGCCGCCGCGCAGTGCCCCGTACACGTACTCGTCGAGATCGAACGTGGTGACGACGATGACCCGTATCGGATCGGTTGCGCCCGGGCCAGCCAGCGCGCGGGTGACCTCAATGCCGTCGAGCTTGGGCATTCTGATGTCCACCAGGCACACGTCCGGCCGCAGCCGCCTGGCCATCGCGATCGCCTCGGCGCCGTCCGCGGCCTCCCCGATGACGGAAATGTCGGGCTGATCCTCCAGGATCAGCCGCAAGCCGCTGCGGATCATCGCCTGGTCGTCGGCGAGCAGAACCTTGATGGTCATCCGGGCCCCCGGGCGGGGACGGGCAGGGTCGCCCGCACGGACCAGCCAGCGCCGGGCCGGGGGCCGGCACACAGGGAGCCGCCGAGCGTCTCGACGCGTTCGCGCATGCCGATCAAACCGTACCCGCCGCGGTGACGGGGCCGGGCGGAGTTCGGCGGGGCGTCGTCGGCGACCTCGACGGTGACGGCCTCGGCGTCGCGGACGACGATGACGTCGATGGAGCGGGCGTGCCGCGCGTGCCGCAGGACGTTCGTCAGCGCCTCCTGGACGATGCGGTACACGGTGCTGGTCACTTCCGGCGGCCACTCCGTGTCGTCGTCGGGCACGCTCAGTCGCACCTTCGGGCCCTGACGGCTGAAGCGTTCGACCAGCGTGCTCAGAGCCTCCGGCCCAGGTGAGGCAGGCGCCGCGTCGTCGGTGTCGCGCAGCAGCCCGACGACGCGGCGCATCGCCGCCAGGGCCTCGGACCCGGCGGTCTCGATCTCGGTCAGCGAGTTCGACACGTTCTCCGGGGCCCGCCTCGCGACGATCTGGGCGGCCTGCGCCTGGATCAGCATCCCCGTGATGTGATGGGCCACGATGTCGTGCAGTTCCCGGGCAAGCTCCAGCCGTTCGGCCCGACGCACCCGTTCGGAGGTGGCCTTCGCCCGGCCGTCGAGCGTGCGCAGCGATAGCCCGACCCCGAGGGCGGCCAGCCAGGCCGCTGCGGCGATGGCCACGACGGCCGACGCCGGCCGGGCGGCGGACTGGGCGGCGATCACCAGCAGTCCGGCGCCCGCGATGGCCCCGGCCCGCACCGTCGCAAGCACCCTGACCGCGGAACCGATGAGCACTCCAAGGCCCAGGGCCATGGAGGGTCCGAGCCCGGCGGGAAGCTCGGTCCCGGGCAGCAGCGGGATGAGGACCGCCAGCGCGGCAACGGCGAGGCCCGCAACCGCCGTCCAGGTCCGCTCCCGATGACGCATCATCGCGAGCCCGCACACCACCATGGCGGAGGCGGCCCCGGGTATCCAGAACGCGGCTCCCCAGGTCTGCGCGATTGCGACGGCCTGGATGGCGATCGCCGTGAGGAACGTGACGCCAAGCCCGACGGTGGAGACGCCCCTGGCCCATCGGTCCGGAATGGTCACGTTGATCAGGTTACTGAATCTCTGCCCGCGATCCGCGCCGTTCGGCGGGGCCGCGGGCGGGCCGGCGGTCAACTGGCACGGTCCGGCAGCGGCCTGGGCGGAGATCACCGCGTCCACCAGTTCTCCGGCCACGCTACGAACGCGGCGGGTCGGCCCAGGAGCCCTGCGGGGCGGAGGCGTTGGCGTGCCGCTTGCGGTCGCTGCCGCGCAGCACCGACCCCATCACGAGGGCGGCGATCATCCCCATCGTGGCCAGGCTCGTCACGCCGGTCCACCCGTCGAACCAGGTGCCCCCGGTCACCACGACGCCACCCGCAACGATCCCGGCGGCCGGTCCCATCGGCAGCGTCCTGATTGAGGAGCTGACGAGCACCGACAGGGCCAGCGCCGTGATGGGCGCGGGCTCCTGCGGCAGGGCGTCCCCGGCGATCAGGGACACCGCGACGCCGACGGCCGTCACGGCCAGGCCCCCGACCGCGGTCAGCATCTTCTGCCGCTCGCGCATCAGCGCGAGGCCCCCCACGATGATCGAGACGGCGGAGCCGAACACCCAGGAGGCGCCGCCCCAGCTGCCCATGAGCATGAACGTCGTGAAGACGATCCCCAGGGTGAACACGACGCCGAGCCCGATGTTGAACATCATGCCAGCCGACCTTGTCGGCCGATCCCCTGTAATCATGCCGCTCAGGCTAGAAAGCCAAAGCGCATCGCGTACCGGCCGAAAGTACGGAAGAGCGTTGGCGGAGACGTGCTTTGGGCCAGTTCTGAAAGGTCGTTTTATCGCTGTCGAGGACATCGACCTGATCGACCTCACCAACGAGGTCCTCAACGCCACCCGGCCCGAACACCGGCCCGCCGTCACGCAGGCGATGGACGACATGTTCGGCGACGTCCCCGCCCCCGAGGACACCGACTCGTGAATACCAGCCACTCCCGAAGGACAGCACCCCTGATGGACACCCAGCCCCAGCGCACCGTCCTGGAACGGTTCCCACGCCGGAGGCCCCCGCGGCTCCTGGCCCGCCGACGAAGACGCCGCCGCCCAGCGCGCGCAAGGCCGCGACGCCCATGTCGTGATGGACCTGCCCAACGACCAGTTCCTCGTGGTCACCGGCACTACCACCGAGTAGCAACCCACCCCTCAGCGCCGCGCCCGCATCCCCGGCCGGGCGCGGCGCTCTCTCGTCTGTAAAAAGGAGGATCCCCGTTCATGGCCCGCATCACCGTGCGCGTGGAACCCAGACACACCGACAACAGCCTCTGCGACCACGCGGTGAAGCCCTCCGGCCGGCCCTGCCATCCCGGATCCGGCTGCCCCGGCCGGACACAGTTCGCCGTCGTCTGCTCCGAGCACGGCGACGTCGGCGAACCGCACCACGGCAAGGTCCTTGCCGAGCCCGCGGCCGTCGACACCGGCTCCGGCCGCCCCGCAGCACCAGCCCATCACCCCAGGAGCCCTCTATGACGGACACCACCGCCCAACTCACCCGCCTGCTGGCCGCCGCCTACGCCAAGCGGACTTCTGGACGCGGCGTACGGCCCTTCTCACCGATCAGGCGCTGGCCGCGCTGGCCCGCCGCGATCCCGCCGCCGCCGAAGACCTCGCCGGGCGGCAGCTGGCCCCGGGATTCCTCGACGACACCCAGATCCTGAGCGCGGCCGCAAGGCCGCAACAAGGTGATCGCCAGTTGAGTGACCCTGCTACTGGAGGACGAGCGACACCACCGATACGACCAAGATCGCTGCAAGAGCAATCGCCACAGCTCCGACCAAAATCAGTCGGCGATGCCCAAGACTGCGAAGATATGGGCGGCGAAGCCGCTGCCGCGGGTACGCGTCGGGAGCAGCTTGAGCAACAGCAGGAGGGTAGTTGTTCGCCCTCGACTCTGTGATGACCGGATCTTCGCGGCCCATCCACTCCCATTCACCGTTTGCCCTCCGGATGCCTCTGTACAGACCACCGCTGCCGTCTCGGCGCCAGCGAGTTCCTGCAGCATCGGTGAAGTGCAGTGTGACCTGGGGCAGCACCAGGTCTGTCCGAGCGTCGTTGCCTGACGGTGGCAGTGGAAACGAGCGTGTAGTGCCTGGGCCGACCGAACCGAATACGTCGGGCACCGCCTCCCCGCGGTAGCTTGCCGTCAAGTCTCTGATGGGCTGATTGCTGGGGTTTACGATCATGAGCCGCGGCGTCACCCAATCGTCATGCAGCGATGACCGGGAGGCGCTGGCATGAACCTCGATCATGGATGCCTGGATACGTTGCTCTCGCTGCTCCAGCGCTCTCTCCCGGGCTTCGATACGCCCCTCACGAACATCGAGAGCCGCCGCACGCGCCACTTGATGCCGGTGAGCCATGAAGCTCACCACCAATGCCCCCAGAGCGACGAGCGAGCCGAAAGCGGCAATGAGAGTCTCGACCACGCTGCCACTATGGCGAAGCCGGAGCAGTCAAGTCACGCTCGGGCGCCACGACTTCACAACTGCCCATCACCCTGTTGTTCCTTCAGCACGCCCTGCCCGCCCCACCAAGCGGTTTCCACCGAGCGCCGAAGTGGCCGGCTGAAGCTCTCAATGGCCAACTGTGCTGCTCAGTCACTCCCGTTCCCGGACTCGAAGAGTGCGGGAACGATGCACCTCGCCTTCGGACACGTCATCGTCCTGGACCAGCCCTGACCGACCCGTCCAGGCGTCGACCGGCGCCTGCCCGGAAAGGAAAACAGACATGGCCGCTCCCATCACCCCGCACCGCGCGTACGGTGGCGATACGACCCGCCAGGAGGTGCCGATGAGCGCGCAGCCCGACGAAGGCCGCGAGGGAGATGGGCCGCGACGTCAGCCGAGTTCAGGGACCGGCTGATCGCGGGAGACGCCGGGATCGAGCTTCTGGATCGGATCCTTGATGTTGGTGTACCACCGCGGCCTGAGGAGGTCAGCCGCCTGGACACCCTCCTGCTCCGTGGCCCCGTCCCACCGCGACCGAATTCGCCTGCCTCGGCCGGCTGGCATCAGACGCTGAGTGCGGTGCGCAAGGTGGTTGCCATCATGTCGATGGCGGCCTTCCCCGCCGGTACTGGACCGGTGTGGGTGAAGTAGTGATCGGCTCCCTCGAAGACACGGTGGATGACCGGAACGCCGGCGGCCTCCAGAGCCTTGGCGTAGGCGTCGCCCTCGTCGCGCAGGCGGTCGTTCTCCGCGGTGATGACGAGGGTGGGAGGGAGCCCGGCGAGGTCATCGGCCAGTGCGGGTGAGTGCGATGGATATCAACTCCCTTATCAGCACGGTGTTTTCCGGGCTGTCGGTGCTCGTCGTCGAGGACG
>NZ_DF968226.1:0-5972 GCF_001270025.1 Streptomyces azureus
CAGCTCACCGGCCTTGCTGCGCAAGGCCGGTGACGCTCCGTCCGCTGCACTCCCGGAGCAGCGGGGCCTGCGGCCCCGAAGAGGCGGCCTCCGTTGCGCTCCAGCCACCTCGTGGCGCGGTGCGCCACACAGGCCAGCCCAGCTACGCGGGACGGCCAACGGGCCTACGGCCCGGGCAGCAAGAAAGAAGGGCGGCCGGGGCCGGTAACCCTGCATCAGCTGACGCACTATATAGCTTTGGCAGAACCACCTCACCTCTGCTTCAAACCTAGGCCTGGATAGACTCTGGAATCAGCCCCCACCCCAGGCCGCCCAATTTGAATAGAAGTATCGGCACCCCGGTGATTTATAAACCGGGGTGCCGATTGCAAGTGATCTATGCCGCCCGTTTCTCTTCTTTCTCGCGCAGAGCAGTAACCGTAGCAAGGTCTTTGCTTTCAGCCTGCTGAACCAGTTCCTGGTGGGCTTTCATCCACTTATCGAGATTCTTAGACCGCGCTGGATCTTCTCGGAGGGATCGGACGGCGGCGGCAAGCCACGATGCGAGTTCCGCTTCGTCTGTCACGTAACACGCTTTCAGAAAGGCGATGGCCTGTTGAGGGTCGACGGGCAGAGCGTCCCCGTCGATGATCCGTCGGGTGGTGGTCCTCGGCAGCACGCCCGGCTCGGACATCCGCTCCATCTCGCCGGGCGTGGGGTAGCCGATCCAAACGTGCTGGTGCCGCAAGGCCCTCAGGAAGCCTGCCGTGTCGGAGATCAGTGTCGGGTCGGGGGCCCGACGAACGTAGTAGGGCGCGCGGGTCGCCCGGCGTGCCCGGATCCAGAGTTCGCGGCCGCCGATCAGAGCAAATTGCGGGCCGAGGCCATCTCTCTCGGTGGTGGTCGTGATGATGAACATCCTGACGGTCTCCATGGAGGGCACGATGGTGCCAGAGGCTGCGCGCTCGAAGGTGGCCTCCGAGGGTTGGCCGCCGACCGCTTTGGCCATCTGCCGGTAGGTCAGGCCGGCCGTGTTCTTGCGGTCGCGCAGGAAGTCCGCGAGCTGTGCGCGCTCCGGAACAGCACGGTCGACGGGGTTCTCGGAGCGTCCCATGACGGCCACCTCACTTCCCGGCGCTCAAGTACGCGCGGACGAGCCGGCCCAGTCGGCCGCCACCGCGGCCTCCACTCACGACCAAGGCCACGACCGCCACGCCGATGCCGCCGGCGCCCGCCAGGAGCAGCAGGACGTCCTCGACGCTCATCCCGCCGGGGGCGAGGAAAGCGGCGGTAACGATGACCGCGATGATGACCAGCGCGTGCGGCATGCCGAACCGGCCGCTCGTGGTAGTGCTGATGGGGGTGTCGGACAGCGGCGGCTTGATGGTCGCAACGCTCGCCCTGGTGATGGGTTTTTTGCCCATGAGGCTCTCCCTAACCACCGTCCGGCGACCAGGAGATCGCCGGACGGTGCTACTTGGCTCCAACCGGAAGTGCGTGCTGCGCGGTCTCGGGGAGTTGGCGCTCCCTACGCGCAGGTGGACTGCTGAGGAAAGCTTCCCAGCCCCTAGAGCACTTCTGAGGGTGAGTCAGACGATTTCCTCACCACCGAACCAAAGATGGTGGGACGGCAGGGATGCCCCTCTGAGAGGCGTGCGTCGCACTCAACAAGCGTTTTGGAAGCGGAACGGCCGCAAACGGTGCAGGTCACAGCGCTGCACGGAGCCATACCATCAGCTGGCGACAGTCGCCCCAGGGGGGTTGCAAACATGGCGCAGGTCGTTGCAGGTCACAGGGCTCTGCGTGACGCAGCAAAGCGCAAGCAAGAAAAACAAACAGGTGCAGGACGCTGACCTGCATTGATTCAATTCCGTACCCCTCAAACTGATAATGATCATGGTTCTGGAGGCAGACTCTTCATCACAAGCCATCTCCACTTAGGTAGAGCTGACTTGGCCCTGATTGCTACTGGCTCCAACCGGCGCACCAGGGACATGGGGTCAGGTGTTGGCGCACCTCCCCCGCATTGTGAAGCCGATCGCCTTGCCCAGTTCGGGCAGGCATCGGCTTCACCAGCGTCTGCGTCTGCGTTTGCGTCTGTGAAATCGACTTCCAGACCGTGGGCGCGCGTCCTCCGTCATCCGTGCCAGGCAAAACCGAGCGCCTGGTGGAACTGTGGCGCGGGATCTACTCGGCGTACCTGGTACCTGGCGCCGAGCCATCGGCGGTGCGCAGCCCTTAGCTCAACCTGCTGCCGCCGTGCGGGGGCCAAGGCTTCCCGCTGCCCCGGCCCCCGCGCCAGCACGCCAGGCTCACCGGGAGAGGATCGCGCCGACCAGAGCAGCCATCACTGTCACGGCGCCGAACGCAGCACCGAGCGGCTGGCCCCAAGTGGGGTGGCGGTGCACGACGTAGGCGGCGCCGGCCGCGAGCAGCACCACGACGACGACCAGGAGCAGCGCGACGAGCAGAGCGAGCGTGGACACGAACGGGTTCCCCCTAGGGATCGGGCACGCCCGGGCGGGGGCATGCAGGTAGTTGGGCGGTGGAGCAGGGGTTGCGTGGTCTTCCATGCCAGCACCGGTTGGACCTGTCGGAGTTGAAGCAGCTGTTGTCAATCGGCCCGACCGCGAATTGTCAACAGACAAAGGTGGATGAAAAGGGCGCGGTCAGGGATGGCGGCGCCATGGTCTTCGGCGCGGGGGTTAGCCCCGCAACCATCGAGCCAACCGCGTCTGCGGGCCGCTGGGAATCCCGTCGAGGACGCCAACCCGATGCATGTGATGCAAGATCGTTTTCGGGGCCAGGTGAGCCGTGAGGTAGTCGGTCGCCCTGGCGGGCGGGACAATCGCCGCTGTGACGATCGACCGCCGCACGCTGGGCACCGGACCAAGGCAAGCCGACGCCTACGACACGTGAGACCCCGAGCCGCCGCCCGCGCCACGCGCCCAACTCACCGCCGAGCGCCTCCCCACCACCACGGCAGCCGCGGCCAAGCCCGCGCGTCTGGCCGGGCGCCGCGTCCTGGGCATCGGCACTGACTCGCCAGCACTCCCACCCGATGAGACACACTGGCACTGATCACATGCTCGCCCGGAAAAAGACCGATGGCCGGTTCCCTCAATTCAGGAAACCGGCCATCGGGCGGAACACTCAAATGTCGAATTGGATGTGTTCTACGTCGGTGAATTCGACTTCCAGGCCGAGAGCGCGGCGGCCTCCATCGCGGAAATACATTTCTCCCAGCCCTTCGGAGGCGATGTGGCGCAGTTGCTGCTCACTCGCCCCGGCGTCCTGGGCGTCGAACAGCCGGGCCGCGTGCTGCGGAGGCAAGGCGGGGGTGAGATGACGGATGCGCGCGTCGTCGGTGGTGCCGGGCGCCGCGGTGAAGCCGAAACGGGCGCGGGTGTCGACAACCAGGCCGGTGCTGGTGGCAGCCTGACGGCGGGCGCGTTCGCGGACGCGGGGTTGCCAGCGGGCCCGCACCGCGTCCTACAGGCGCTGCGCGAGGTCGGCGCGAGGCCGGCGGATCTTGTCTTTGACGTACCGCTCCACGGTGCGCTGCGAGACGCCGAGCGCCTCGGCCACGGTGCGGGTGCCCGCGAGTTGCTTGACCAGGTAACGCATCTGCGCGCCGGCCGACCTTGGGAATGGGATGGGTGAACGCCCCCTGAACGGCGCGGTCCAGGCCGTCTCCGACGATGCCCATGCGGGATTCTCCGCTCATGATCGGCTGTGTGGGCCGCTGTGGCGCGATCACGCCCGGGCCAAGGGAGTTTTGCCCGGCGCCGGGCGGAACGGGCCGCACAGCGGCGTACGGAGCTGTTAGAGGGCCGTGTAGAGTCTCGCGGCGCGTGTCGGATGCCGTTCCGCTGACCTGGGCTTCTCTTGCAATCCCACGATGTCTCGGACACCCTGCCACGCACGGAAGATGCCACGTCGGAGGCTAGCCCCTTGAGCGCGGCAAGCGGCCCTCGCAGCCGGCCGGCTGAACCGGGAGGGCATCGGCTACCGCACTGCTGACGCCTTCTCCGCGTCCACGGACCGTTCCGACGAGAACCCCTCAGCTCGTGAGTGCTATCACTACGAATCCGCCCACGCCGATCAACAGCGTCATCGCAGCAGCGAACGTCATACCCGCTCTGCCCCATATGGCAGAAGGCGATGCGTTCTCTCGGTAGGCCAAGCCCCATGCCACAGCAGCCGCACCCAACGACACGATGACCACGACGGCTAACCACAAAGTCAGCACTGCGGCCTCCAGCGACCCACTCACACTTCCCCCTAGCTTCTCATAGCTGAACTACTATGACCGAAGAAGCTAGCATCTTTCGATAGATAGCTATAGCTAGGGGAGAACCAGTGAAGCTGACCGTGTTCCAGTTCGAAGGCACACCCGAGGAGCTGGATGCATCTCAGGTACTGCACGAGCTGACCCAGTCCCACAACGGCGGTTCGACCGTGGTGCGCACTTCCGCACAGACGAACCCGATCCGCGACGGCCTTCCGTTGCACATCCCGGGCGTACCCGACGAGGGCCAGGACATCGTCCGGGCACTGCTGCAGAACAGCCCTGCCTCCGAGCTCTTCGTGAAGTTCATGAGGAAGACGACCAGCTGGAACAACGTGGTAGTCCGCGGTATCAAGCGCAAAACCGCCCAACCCGGGGCTCCGCTGGACTACAGCCGCTACCTGCGGCTACGCAAGCAGGGGTCCCCCTTCGGCGGCTTCGCCTACGTCTATCCCGAGTTCAGCAAGATCAATCTCCGACTCAACTACACCAACGCGCAGCTCAGCGACCTGAACATCACCACGGCCCGCACACTCACCACCGGACACCGGGAATACCGCGTCAGCGTTGACCTCAAGGGCGACGAAAGCCTGGCCGAAGCCCTGCGGCTCGCCAAGCTCGCCTACGACGCCACCTGACCCGCCGTTCTTCGCACCCGTGCACAGAAAGGCCGGCTCGTGAAGCTACGCCCTCATCAGCGTGAAGCCGTCGACGCGGTACTGCGCGCCCCCGAATTGCCTGCAAGATCTCTTGTGCCGGAGGGTGGTCTCCGGACTCAGGTGATCATGGCGACCGGGTCCGGCAAGAGCCTCGTGGCCACCCGGAGGGCGTTGTCACGTTGTTGAGTTTGCAGGCTCCTGACGGTGTGTCGGGGCATGGTGGGCGTGCGGTTGGGTTCTGTGTCCAGGCCGTGGCGGGCTGGCCGGCGGCGCCAGTGATCTGGACCCAGCTGGCGAACCGGATGGTCATCTCGGCTCGGTAGCCGTGGGCGGCCATCAGGTGGCGGTGGGGCCGGAAGTGAGGTGAGATGCCGCTGAACGCGGACAGGAACCGCTGCGCGGCGCCGACCGATCGGAAGCCCTTCATCGCGCGTTCCCGCTGCCGCGTGGGCTGGTGGCTGCTCTCCGCCCGGTTGTTCAGGCCCTTGTGACAGCGGTGCTCCACCGAGGGCATGACCTCTCGGTGGGCCGCACCGTAGGAGCGCAGCTTGTCCGTGACGACCACCCGCGGCACCGTACGGGTCTTCTTCAGCAGCCGACGGAAAAACCGCCGGGCCGCGGCGGTGCCCCGCCGGTCCTGCACGAGGATGTCCAGCACCATCCCATCCTGGTCGACGGCCCGCCACAGGTACTTCAACTCGCCGTTGATCTTGATGAAGACCTCGCCCAGGTGCCACTTGTCTCCCGGCCGGGACCGACGACGGCGCAGCGCGCCGGCGTAGGCCTGCCCGAACTTGTCGCACCACCGCCGGACCGTCTCATAGGAGACGATCACCCCGCGCTCCAGCATGAGTTCCTCGACTTCACGGAAGCTCAGCGGGAAGCGGAAGTACAGCCACACGCAGTGGGAGATCACCTCGACCGGGCACCGGTGCCCCTTTGCAAGACGGCCGCGCGCCGTCCACGGACGACCCCTCCCGGCCTGATCCACCCGAAAAACCATCTCACCCGACCAGCCAACGTGACAGCGCCCGAGCCGTCGT
>NZ_DF968227.1:0-26254 GCF_001270025.1 Streptomyces azureus
GCCCGGCGGAGGCGGGCCGGAGGGTGCGGCGGGCGCCGTCGTGGGGACCGGGGGCAGCGCGGGGGCGGGGGACGATTCGTCGGCGGCGGGGCCGTGCTCGGGTGCCGGGTCGGGGCCGGGGCTCTCGCCACGACCGGAACGCTGCTGCTCGGCAGGCGGCTCGGGAGAACCCGCTCCCTCAGCGGAGCCGGCCCCCTCCGGATCCTCCGCGTCCAGCAACCGCACCGCGTGCCGCCCGAGTTGGGCGACCAGGGCGCTCGGGAGCCAGGGGTCGAGGGCGCGGCCGTCGGAGACGGTGTCGTCCGCGCCGGTGCGTTCCAGGACGCGGTCGAGGGACGGGCGTGCGGCGGGGTCCTTGCGCAGGCAGTCGCGTACCAGGTCGGCGATGCCCTCGGGGACGCCCTCCAGATCGGGTTCCTCCTGGGCGATGCGGAACATCAGGGCGTGCACGCCGCTGTTGGCGGTACCGAAGGGCAGGGCGCCGGTGGCGGCGTAGGCGAGGACCGAGCCGAGGCAGAAGACGTCGCACGCCGGGGTGATGCGGTCGCCCCGCACCTGCTCGGGCGCCATGAAACCGGGCGATCCGACGAGCGCGCCGGTGCGGGTGAGCCCGCCGTCCGTCACGGTCTGCAGGGCCCGGGCGATACCGAAGTCGATGACGCGCGGGCCGTCGATGGTGACCAGGACGTTGGACGGCTTGAGATCGCGGTGGACGATGCCCGCGGCGTGGATGTCCTTCAGCGCGTGCGCGAGCCCGGCCGCGAGGATGCGGACCGTCCGCTCGGGCAGGGCACCGTGGTCGTGTCCGACGACCTGCTGGAGGCTCGGCCCGGCGACGTACCCGGTGGCCACCCACGGCACCGCCGCCTCGGTGTCCGCGTCCAGCACCGGCGCCGTCCAGTACCCGCCGACCCGCCGCGCGGCCCGCACCTCCTGCCGGAACCGCTCCCGGAACTCCTCCTGCGCGGCCAGTTCCTCGCGCACGAGTTTCACGGCGACCGTACGGCCCCGCTCCGACCGGGCCAGATACACGTGCCCCATGCCGCCCGCACCCAGCCGCGCCAGCAACCGGTACGCGCCGATCCGCTGCGGATCCCCGGGCCCCAACGTCTCCATCGCTCAGCCGCCTTCCCCCCACACGCGAGCAACGGATCGAGAATAGTGCGGGGCGGAGGCCGGGTGACCTGGGAGACGTCTACGGTTCCGTAACAGGCGGACCCACCTGGTCGAGAACCTTGGACAGGCGTTCCAATACCCGCACCGCCTCCGCCAGCTCCGCCTCCCCGAACTCCTCCGCCAGCCGGTCGGCGAACGCCGCGTGCCCGGGGCCGATACGGGCGATCGCCGCACGCCCCTCCTCGGTCGGCGCGAGGAGCTTGGCGCGGCGGTGCGCGGGGTTCGGCCGGTACTCGGCGAGCCCGCGCTCCACCAGCAGGTCGGCGATGCGCTGCACGCTCTGCCGCGTGATGCCCATGGCGCGGGCGATGCCGGAGACGGGCAGCGGCTCACCGAGGACCGCGCCGAGCACCTGCCACCAGGCGGCGGTGAGCCCGGCGGGCCGGGCCAGTTCCTCCGCCACGGCGAGGAACTGGCCGTTCAGCCGGAACACCCCGAGGGCGCTGCGGCTGAGCAGGTCCTGCCGCTCCCGGCTCATGCCGCCCCGGCCTTCTCCAGCACGGCGTACGCCGCCGCGTCGGAGTCGTGGAACAGCCGGTACCAGGCGTCGAGCACCTCACCCTCGTACACCCCGAGCAGCCGGAAGATCTCCCGGGCGAAGGCGACGGGCTCGGTCGGGCCGGCGGTGACGAGGTTCCCGTCGGTGACGGCGTCGGTCTCGACGTAGCGCTCGCCGCCCGCGTAGCCGGTCGCGGCCAGGTAGAAGGAGACCGCGCTGGTGTGGGACCGGTCGTCGAGCAGGCCCTCCCGGGCGAGCCCGGCGGTGGCACCGCAGATCGCGGCGACCGGCACGCCCGCCTCCAGGAACGCCCGGGCCTTGCGGGCGAAGGGCGCCAGGTCACCGGACGTGTCCCAGAGATCGGCGCCCGGGAGGATCAGCAGCGAGCTGTCCTCGGGCCGTACGTCGTCCAGGGCCGCGCCGGGCTGGATGCGCAGTCCGCCGATGCTGGTGACCGGGTCGGTGGACGGTCCGACGGTCCGGATCTCGTATCCGGCGCGGGCGAGATGGGCCGTGGCGTGGCCCGTCTCCCAGTCGGCGAGCGTGTCGTAGACAGCGAGATGGACGGGCTTGCGACCTGCGGTGGCGTTCACGGTTCCTCCTCGGACCCCTGTGCCTTATGACAGCATCCTGGCATTTAGACAGCAGACTGTCAATGAGTGGGGTTCCGTCTGGACAACCTGTCGCGGAATGCCGCCGACGGCAGACAGGCCGCCGATTTCACCGCCCGCCCCCCCGCACCTACGCTCGCCCGCATGACCCCTCAGCCGAACCCCGAAGCCGGTGTCGCCGTCAAGGCCGCCGACCGTGATCACGTGTTCCACTCCTGGTCCGCTCAGGAACTCATCGACCCGCTCGCCGTCGCCGGGGCGGAGGGGTCGTACTTCTGGGACTACGACGGCCGGCGTTACCTCGACTTCTCCAGCGGGCTCGTCTACACGAACGTCGGCTATCAGCACCCCAAGGTCGTCGCCGCCATCCAGGAGCAGGCGGCGAGGATGACGACCTTCGCGCCCGCGTTCGCGATCGAGGCCCGGTCGGAGGCGGCCCGCCTGATCGCCGAGCGGACACCGGGTGACCTCGACAAGATCTTCTTCACCAACGGCGGCGCCGACGCCGTCGAGCACGCGATCCGAATGGCCCGGCTGCACACGGGCCGCCCGAAGGTGCTCTCGGCGTACCGCTCGTACCACGGCGGTACGCAGCAGGCCGTGAACATCACCGGCGACCCGCGCCGCTGGGCCTCCGACAGCGGCACCGCCGGGGTCGTGCACTTCTGGGCGCCCTACCTCTACCGCTCCCGCTTCTACGCGGAGACCGAGGAGCAGGAGTGCGCGCGGGCGCTGGAGCACCTGGAGACCACGATCGCCTTCGAGGGGCCCTCGACCGTCGCGGCGATCATCCTGGAGACGATCCCCGGGACAGCCGGGATCATGGTCCCGCCGCCCGGCTATCTCGCCGGGGTGCGGGAGCTGTGCGACAAGTACGGGATCGTCTTCGTCCTGGACGAGGTCATGGCCGGGTTCGGGCGGACCGGCGAGTGGTTCGCGGCGGACCTGTTCGACGTCACGCCCGACCTGCTGACCTTCGCCAAGGGCGTGAACAGCGGGTATGTGCCGCTGGGCGGGGTCGCGATCTCCGGCGCGATCGCGGAGACGTTCGGGAAGCGGCCGTACCCCGGTGGTCTGACGTACTCCGGGCACCCGCTGGCGTGCGCCGCCGCCGTCGCGACGATCAACGTCATGGCGGAGGAGGGCGTCGTGGAGAACGCGGCCCGGCTGGGTGCGTCCGTCCTCGGGCCGGAGCTGCGTGAGCTGGCCGCGCGGCACCCGAGCGTGGGCGAGGTGCGCGGTGTCGGCATGTTCTGGGCGCTGGAGCTGGTCCGGAACCGGCAGACGCGGGAGCCGCTGGTGCCCTACAACGCGGCCGGGCAGGAGAACGCGCCGATGGCCGCCTTCGCCGCCGCCGCGAAGCGCAGCGGACTGTGGCCGTTCGTGAACATGAACCGGACACATGTGGTGCCGCCCTGCAACATCACCGAGGCGGAACTCAAGGAGGGCCTCGCGGCCCTGGACGCGGCGCTCTCGGTGGCGGACGAGTACAGCGAGTAAACAGCTGTAATCCCGCCAGCGGCCGACCACAACCCGTCAGTAGCGGACCATCTCGTCGCTCGTTCGAACGCGTAAGGTGGCGTGCTCGTAGACATACACGTGCACGCCACCCGAACGCGACGAGGGAGACGGCCTGACCATGCCCCGCAGCTCCGGCAACGGCGCCGTGACGCGCAGCACCCTGCGGCAGCAGATCGCCGACGCGCTTCGTGACGAGGTGCTGGCGGGGCGGCTCCAGCCGGGGCAGGAGTTCACGGTCAAGGAGATCGCCGAGCAGTACGGGGTGTCCGCCACGCCGGTCCGGGAGGCGCTGGTCGACCTCTCCGCCCAGGGGCTCCTCGAAGCCGACCAGCACCGCGGCTTCCGCGTCCACGAGTACTCGGTCGAGGACTTCCGCGGCATGATCGAGGCCCGAGGCCTGGTCATCGAGGGGATGTTCGTCGCGCTGACCGAAGGGCGCCCCAACGCCGTGCGGCCCGACGACCCCCGGGCCGCCTCCCTCGTGGCCGGGGTCCGCAGGCGTGGCGAGGAGGCGCAGCGGGCCGCCGCCGCCGGTGATCTCACCGTCCTCATCGGCTACGACCTGCGCTTCTGGCGCGAGCTCGGCGCCTGCTTCGGCAACCCCTACCTGGCCGACTTCCTGCACCGGCTGCGTGTCCAGAGCTGGGTGTGCGCGGTGCAGCACCTGCGCCGGCTCACCGATCTGCGCGGCGAGCTGTGGGCCGGTCACACCGAGCTGGTCGACGCGCTGATCGCCGGAGACAACGACACCGCGCGGGCGATCATCGCCCGCTACAACGCCCACTCCGTCGCCCTGATCGAGCGCCTCGCTTCAGGATGACCGGCGTCGCTCGTGTTCGTATGGGTATGGGACATGCACGGCAGGAGCCGCTTCCGTGCCGCACCGATACCCTTCCCTGAGCACCGCGCCACCTGACCCACCGAGCTGAGCGAGGAGCCTTCTTTGGCCTGTGACCTGTGGCTGGTACCGCTCGTCGACGTGTTGTGCCACACGCCGGACAACCCGTTCGCCGAGGAACTCGCGCAATACAACAAGGTGCTCGCCGAGGCGGGGCTGCCGCCGGTGCCGGTGTACCAGTACATGCCGGGCCTGTCGGGCGACGTCGCCCCGGTCGCGGGCTTCGACTACGACGCGCTGCACTTCCTGCGCCGCGCCTATCTGCTCCAGATGTGCGGCCTGCCGGTGACGCCCGTGGACGAACTCGGCGGCGACTACGAGCAGTTGCTGGAGATGTTCGAGTCGACGGCCCAGCAGTCGCACCTCGTCTGGCACTACGACCACGCGGGCGCGTACGTCCCCGTCGACTTCCCCAGCCCGCTCGCCGACGACGAACTCCTCGCGGGCGGCGGTCCGCTGGGCTCCTCCCACGCCCTGCTGCGGGAGCTGGAACTGGTCGCCCCCGCCATCGGCATCGACCCGGCCAACCCGCCGGCCGCGCCCCAACCGCCGCTCGTGCCCACGGAACTGGAGGAACCCGCGGTCCCGGCCCCGTACGATCCCAGCCCGTTCGCCCGGGAACGCCATGTCTGGCTCGGCCTGCACGCGGCCGTGACGCGGAGTCTGGCCCAGGGGTCGATGATCGTGTTCAGCTGAGTCAGCCGCCGGACAGCTGGGACAGCCCCTTCTGCACGTCGTCCAGGTTCATCACCGGGCTGTAGGACACCTTGGCGTCCGCTTCCCGGAAGAGCGGCTCGGTGATCACCGGCATCTGCGACGGGTCCTCCATGTCGAAGACCAGGAAGGCCGTGCGGTCTCCCTCATCCGGGAGGAAGTAGGCGGCTTCCGGATGGACCTTTTCCACGATCCCCTGGATCAGTGTGCTCATCTTGCCGCTGCTGACCAGCTCGTTCGCCTTTTCCGTGTCGAAGTGGGCCTTGAGCAGTACGCGCATCGCACTCACCTTCTTCTGGTCGACGCACGCGGGGTACTGCTTTCAGCCTATGCCCGATCACCGGCGCCCGCGCGGGGCGCCGGTGAGGGGCACGGACGGCCGTTCGGCCTACAGGAACGACTTGATCTCGATCGTCTCGTCCCGGCCCGGGCCCACGCCGATCGCGGAGATCGGGGCGCCGGACATCTCCTCCAGCGCCTTGACGTAGCTCTGGGCGTTCTTCGGCAGGTCCGCGAAGGACTTCGCCTTGGAGATGTCCTCGTTCCAGCCCGGGAGCATCTCGTAGACCGGCTTGGCGTGGTGGAAGTCGGTCTGGGAGTAGGGCAGCTCCTCGACGCGCTTGCCGTCGATCTCGTACGCCACGCAGACCGGGATCTGCTCCCAGCCGGTGAGGACGTCGAGCTTGGTGAGGAAGAAGTCGGTCAGGCCGTTCACGCGGGTCGCGTAGCGGGCGATGACCGCGTCGAACCAGCCGCAGCGGCGGTCACGGCCGGTGGTGACGCCGCGCTCGCCGCCGATGCGGCGCAGCGCCTCGCCGTCCTCGTCGAACAGCTCCGTCGGGAACGGGCCCGCGCCGACACGGGTCGTGTAGGCCTTGAGGATGCCGATGACGCGGCTGATCTTCGTCGGGCCGACCCCCGCGCCCGTGCAGGCGCCGCCCGCGGTCGGGTTCGAGGAGGTGACGAAGGGATACGTGCCGTGGTCGATGTCGAGGAGCGTGCCCTGGCCGCCCTCGAACAGGACGACCTTGTCCTCCTCCAGCGCCTGGTTGATGACCAGGACGGTGTCGGCGACGTACGGCGCGAGCTTGTCGGCGTAACCCAGCAGCTCCTCGACGACCTGGTCGACGGCGATCGCGCGCCGGTTGTAGAGCTTGGTGAGGATCTGGTTCTTGACGTCGAGGGCCGCCTCGACCTTCTGCGTGAGGATCGACTCGTCGTACAGGTCCTGTACGCGGATGCCGACACGGTTGATCTTGTCCGCGTAGGTCGGGCCGATGCCGCGCCCGGTCGTGCCGATCTTCCGCTTGCCGAGGAAGCGCTCCGTCACCTTGTCGACCGTGACGTTGTACGGCGTGATGATGTGCGCGTTTCCGCTGAGGAGGAGCTTGGAGGTGTCGACACCACGCTCGTTCAGACCGCTCAGCTCGGAGAGCAGGACCGACGGGTCGACGACGACACCGTTACCGATGACCGGCGTGCAGCCGGGGGACAGGATTCCGGAAGGGAGAAGGTGGAGGGCGTACTTCTGGTCGCCCACGACCACCGTGTGGCCGGCGTTGTTGCCGCCCTGGTAGCGCACTACATAGTCCACCGAGCCACCGAGCAGGTCGGTGGCCTTCCCCTTGCCTTCGTCACCCCACTGAGCACCGAGCAGCACAAGTGCGGGCACGCGCGTACACCCCTTCCGGGTGGGGCATGTCCATGGTCAAGGGCGCACGCGGAGGGTATGAAACCGCGTACACCGCGACCGCCGTTGGCCGCCAACCGTCGGACCGGATGCCCCGGAATAGACGAAGCCCCTGGCGCAATAGCGCAAGGGGCTCTTGCACAAAGATGCTACCCGAGGAAGCGAGGCATGGCCGAGGTGGCGACTTCCGCGACGTCCGAGCAGCTGTTGGTGGTGGTCGACCCGGTCGCCCGTCGGTCGGACGGCGAGTCCGTACGGATCGCGAAAGACGTGCTCGGAGCAGGTGCGGCCGTGAAGCTGTGCCTGCCCGAGGGGCCGGAGGAGTTCGCCCGGGCGCTGGCCCGGCGGGGCTCGCGGCGCCCGGTCGTCGTGGGTGACGACCGGGCCCTGATCCGCGCGGTGTCGCTGCTGCACCGGCATCGGGAGCTGGCCGGATGCGCGCTGTCGGTGGTGCCGGTGGGGGGCATGCTGTCCCTCGTCCGGTCGCTGGGGGTGCCGACGGGGACGGTGGCGGCGGCTCGGGCGGTGCTCGACGGGGTCGAGCGGCGGATGGACCTGCTGGTCGACGACAGCGACGGGGTGGTGCTCGGCGCGCTTCGGATACCGCCGTTGCGGGCCGACCCGCAGGCGCCGGACCCCGAGACCGCGCCGGGCCGCCCCTGGCTGCGGACCTGCCGGTCCCTGGTGCGCACCCTGGTCCCGGCCGCCCGCCCGGTCCGGCTCGCCTCCGCTCCCGAACCCGGCCCCTCCCGGCTGCGCGTCGAGGTCGACGGCGAAACCCTCGTCGACCTGAACCAGCCGGTCGAGGCGGTGTCGGTGTCGCCCTCGGCCTCCGGTGTGGCGTCGGTGGAGGTCCGCCCGGTGTCGGTGGGCGCCGAGGCCTCACCCCTGCTCGCGGAGGGCCGGACGGTGACGGTGTCGGGTGCCCACTTCCGCTATCGGGCGGACGCGGTGGTGTCGGGGCCGGTGCGGACGCGGACGTGGGTGGTGCGGGAGGGGGCCTGGGGGCTGACGGTGCCTGCGGCGCCGTGAGCCGCAGGCGCTCGTCATTCCTGCCCGAACGTCTTCTCCCGGTGCACTCGCCAGCGTTCCATCATCGCCACGATCTCGGTTTCGACGAACTCGAAGAACGCGAGCGTTTCAGCCAGGCGGCGGCCGGCCGGGGTGTCGGCGCCGAGGCTGGTGACGCCCTCACGCAGGGCGCCTTCCCAGCGCTTGATGACTGCCTCGCGGTTGGTCAGTGCCTCGTACCACTGGTTGCCGTGCACGCGGTAGCGCTCCCGGCGCGAACCGGGCTCCCGTTCACGCGAGACCATGTGCTGCTGCGCCAGGTAGCGTACCGCCCCGGACACCGCCGCGGGACTGATCCTGAGCTGTTCGCCCAGCTCGGCCGAGGTCATCGAGCCCTCGTCCGAGGAGAGGAGCGCTGCGAAGACCCGGGCGGGCATCCGCGCCAGGCCTGCCTCGACAAGTTGCGCCGCGAAGGACTCGACGAACCTCGACACTGCCTCCGCGTCCCGCGCGTTGCCGGCTGATTCCGTCATGGGGTTCATCCTAGTCGTGATTCATACGCTTCCTTAACTTCACAAATTTCTGAAGGAAGCGTACGTTCTGAAGCATGATGAAGGCCATCACCGTCTCCGGACTGCACAAGTCCTTCGGGCGGACCCACGCGCTGGACGGGCTCGACCTGGAGGTCGCCTCCGGCGAGGTCCACGGCTTCCTCGGCCCCAACGGCTCGGGCAAGTCCACCACCATCCGGGTCCTGCTCGGCCTGTTGCGCGCCGACTCGGGCGCCGCACAGGTGCTCGGCCACGACCCCTGGACGGACGCGGTGGAGGTGCACCGCCGTATCGCCTACGTCCCCGGGGACGTGACGCTGTGGCGCAACCTCTCCGGCGGCGAGGTCATCGACCTGTACGGCAGGCTGCGCGGGGGGGCTGGACCCCCGGCGCCGCGCGGAGCTGATCGAGCGGTTCGAACTCGACCCCACCAAGAAGGGCCGCACGTACTCCAAGGGCAACCGGCAGAAGGTCGCCCTGGTCGCCGCGTTCGCCTCCGACGTCGACCTGCTGATCCTGGACGAGCCGACCTCGGGCCTGGACCCGCTGATGGAGGAGGTCTTCCAGCGCTGTGTGGCTCAGGAGCGCGACCGGGGCCGCACGATCCTGCTCTCCTCCCACATCCTGAGCGAGGTCGAGGAGCTGTGCGACCGGGTGAGCATCATCCGCAAGGGCCGCACGGTCGAGAGCGGTTCGCTCGCCGACCTGCGCCACCTGACCCGCACCAGTGTCGTCGCCGAACTCGCGGGCCCGCCCGACGGGCTGGCGGACCTGCCCGGCGTCCACGACCTCGACGTGCAGGGGCGCCGGGTCCGGCTCCAGGTTGACACCGACGGGCTGGACGCCGTCCTGCGGTCCCTGAGCGAGTCGGGCGTACGGTCGCTGACGTCGACGCCGCCGACGCTGGAGGAACTGTTCCTGCGCCACTACCAGGACGAGGCGGCTGCCCGATGACGACCTTCGCGGTGAGGCCCGGCAGCTCGCGACAGCTGGCCGGGACGGGCACGCTGCTGCGGTTCGCCCTGCGCCGGGACCGGCTGATGATCCCGGTGTGGATCGCGGTGAACTCCCTGATGGTCCTCTCCATGCCGGGCACGCTGGAGGGCCTCTACGGCACCCCGGCCGAACGTGCCGACCTGATCCGGCAGATGGAGACCAACTCCTCGCTGCGCGCGATGGTCGGCCCGGTCTTCGGCGACTCGCTGGGCGCCCTGACGGCCTGGCGGGCCGGCGTCTATGCCGGTGCTCTGGCCGCCGTGATGAGCCTGCTGGTCGTCGTCCGGCACACCCGGGACGAGGAGGAGAGCGGCCGTCAGGAACTGGTGGCGTCCGGCATGGTGGGCCGCCGGGCCTCCCTGACGGCGGCCCTGCTGGCGGCGGCGGTCGCGAACGGGGTACTGGCGCTGCTGCTCACTGCCGGCCTGGCCGGCCAGGGTACGACCGGGGCACTGGCCCTGGGCCTCGGCATCGCCGGAGTCGGGATGCTCTTCGCCACGATGGCGGCGATCGTGGCGCAGCTGACGGAGAGCGCGCGGCTGGCCCGTGGTCTGACGGCGGCGGTGCTGGGCGCCGCGTTCGTACTGCGGGCGGCGGGCGACTCGGCGACGGACGACGGTTCGTCGGTGCTGACGTGGGTGTCGCCGCTCGGCTGGCTGGAGAACCTGCGGCCGTACGCGGACGAACGCTGGTGGGTGCTGACGCTGCTCGACGGGGCGATCCTCGTCCAGGGCGCGGTGGCCTACGGGCTGGCCGGCCGCCGGGACCTCGGCATGAGCTTCCTGCCCACCCGGCCGGGCCCGGCGACCGGCCGCCTGGGCAGCGCGGGCGCGCTGGCCTGGCGGTTGCAGCGGGGCAGTGTGCTGGGCTGGAGCATCGGTTTCCTCGTCGCCGGGGTCGTCTACGGCGGCATGACCGAGGGCGCGGCCGACCTCGTCGGCGACAACGAGAACGCCCGGCGGATCTTCGAGCGGATGGGCGGCCGGTCCGGCCTGACGGACGCGTTCCTGGCGTCGATGGTCGGCATGCTCGGCCTGGTCGCGGCGCTGTACATCGTGGCGTCGGTGCTCCGCCTGCACGGCGAGGAGACCTCCGGCCGGTCGGAACCGGTCCTGGCGAACGCGGTCGGGCGCCTGCGCTGGGCGGCGGGCCACCTGGTGATCGCCTTCGGCGGCTCGGCGCTCATCATGCTCCTGGCCGGCCTCGGCCTGGCCGCCGGCTACGGCAAGGAGACCGGTCCGGTCCTGGGGGCGTGCCTGGTGCAGCTGCCGGCGGTGTGGGTGATCGGCGGCCTCGCCGTCCTGCTGCACGGCCTGCTGCCCCGAGCGGCAGCGGCGGCATGGGGCGTGGCAGGGGCGGTCCTGCTGATCGGCTGGGTCGGCCCCGCACTGGATGTACCGCAGGCTGTGCTGGACGTCTCGCCGTTCGGGCATCTGCCGAAGCTGCCAGGAGGATCCATGGAGTGGGGGCCGGTGGTGGTGCTGACCGGGCTGGCGGTGGTGCTGGTTACAGGGGGGCTTGCGGGGTTGTGCAGGCGGGACATGACCACGTGATCAGTCGATGTACTGCTTGAGCTTCTCGGTGTCGAGTTCGATGCCGAGCGGTTCAGGGAGCAGCAGGGGGCTCCGAAGGGCACGGTGCGGCAGTTGCCGTGACCGACGCCCGCACTCTGCCTCAACCGCCACGGTGTACCCCTCTCAGGCTGTGGCCAGTGTGGCGAGGCCCGCTCGGACAACGGGTCGGCACGCTTCCTGATCATCCGAGCGGGTGATCACCCCACCTCCACGGCCAGCCCGTCCAGCCCCCTGATCACGAAGTTCGGCTTACGGGCCGGCTCGGCGGCCGGTCGCAGCGTCGGCGCCCTCTCCAGCAGCGCCCCCATCGACGCCGCCAGTTCGATGCGGGCCAGGGGTGCGCCGATGCAGTAGTGGATGCCGGCGCTGAAGGAGATGTGGGGGTTTTCCTGGCGGGTCAGGTCCAGGGCGGACGGGTTCTCGAACACCGTCGGGTCGTGGTTGGCGGAGCCGAAGAGCATGGCGATCTCCGCGCCGCGGGGGATCGTCGTGCCGGCGATCTCGATCTCGTCCAGGACCCAGCGCTCGAACAGCTGGAGCGGGGTGTCGTAGCGCATCAGTTCCTCGACGGCGCAGGGGATGAGCGTGTGGTCCGCGCGCAGCAGCTCCAGCTGGGCCGGATTGCGGAACAGGGCGTACCAGCCGTTGACGGTGGAGTTCACCGTGGCCTCGTGGCCGGCGTTCAGGAGGAGGACGCAGGTGGAGATCATCTCCTGTTCGGTGAGGCGGTCGCCCTCGTCGTGGGCCGCGATCAGGCCCGAGACGAGGTCCTCGCCCGGCTCCTTGCGGCGGGCCGCGATCAGGTCGCGCAGGTAGTCGGAGAACTCCACCGAAGCCCTGACCGCCTTCGCCGCCGTCTCCTCGGACGGGTTCAGCTCGTACATCCCGCAGATGTCCGCCGACCAGGGGCGCAGCGGGGCCCGGTCGGACTCCGGGATGCCGAGCATCTCGGCGATCACCGCCACCGGGAGGGGTTCGGCGACGTCCTTCAGCAGGTCGCCGCCGCCCGCATCGGCCAGGGCCGAGGCGAGCTCGTCCGCCAGACCCCGCACGTACGGCTTCAGCCGCTCCACCGTGCGGGGCGTGAACGCCTTCGACACCAGGCGCCGGATCCGGGTGTGGTCCGGCGGCTCCAGGTCGAGCATCCCGTGGTCGTTGAGCGTGTGGAACGGCTCCTGCTCCGGCGGGGGCGCCGTACGGCCGAACTCCTCGTGCGTGAACCGGTGCTGGTACGTCCGGCCCAGGCGCCGGTCGCGCAGCAGCGCCGAGACGTCCGCGTGGTGCGGGACGAGCCACTGGTTCGTGGGCTCGTAGTAGTGCACGCGGCCCCGGGCACGCAGCTCGGCGTAGGCGGGGTACGGGTCGGCGAGGAACGCCGGGTCCCAGGGGTCGAACGCGAAGTCGGCAGGGGCTGGCATGCACGGACGCTAACGCGTCGGACCCGGCTCTGACCAGGGGTGCTGTGCCTTGAGGGCCTCGATGAACGTGATGAAGGACCCGGTGGGAAGGGAGAGGGTGCCGCCGCAGGGGTTCTTGGAGTCGCGTAGGGCTATGCGGGTGGGGAGGGGGGCGACCTCGACGCAGGTGTCGCCATCTCCTCCGCTGGAATAGGTCGACTTCCGCCAGTGCAGGACCTGAGTCATCGTCCGCCTCACAGCTCCTTCGCCAATCGGTGAATGAGATCCCGCTCATGGAGTTCACGCATGCCGGAAATCGATCTCGCTGAACCCTGGCAGTACTCCCTCTCCATCCCCCACGATCCCCGCGCCGTCACCGTCTGTCGCCGCACCCTCCGTCTGGTCCTCACCCTGCACGGCCTGATCCGCCTCGCCGACACCGCCGAACTCCTCGCCACCGAGCTGATCTCCAACGCCGCACTCCACACCGAGGGCCCCGCCCTCCTCCGCGTGCGCTGGTCGACCGGTGTCCTGCGGATCGGCGCGTGGGACGCGAACCCCGAACCGCCCGAACTCCCAGGGACGTTGAGCTGTCTCACCGACGCCGAATCCGGCCGCGGCCTCGCCCTGGTCCGCGCCTGCGCCGACCTCTGGGGCGGGCAGCCGCTGGCCAGCAATCGGGGCAAGTACGTGCGGTGCGAGCTGGCGGCCGCGTAGGGGGATGTCGCGCGGAATGCCGTGGTCGCCTCGCCGTGCTGCTCTCCCGGCACGGGCGGTCCCTCACTCAGCGTGAGTTCGGGCGAGGTCGCGCCGTAGGTTCAGGAGTGGTCTGCTGGATGTATCACGTAGGAGGGCGTGCCGATGCGCTTCACCCGGAACTCCGTCCTCGTCCCCACGCGGACGCCCGCGCCGACCGGAACCGGCGGAGGGCTGCTGCCGAAGCGGGATCTCGCAGCCGCCTGGTTCCTCGTCGTGCTGATCGCGGTGCCTGCGTGGGCGCTCACGATCGGCCAAGCCCGGGACATGGGGGTCGAGCCCGGCACGATGGGGATAGCGCTACCGCTGTTCCTGCTGCTGTGGGTGACGATGATGGCGGCCATGATGCTGCCGTCGATGGCGCCGGTGGCCATCACGTGGGTGCGGGGGATCGGCCGTCAGTCCTCCGGCTGGACCCGGGCCGCTCGCACCGCCGAGTTCCTCGGCGGGTACCTGATGGTGTGGACGGCCTTCGGTGCGCTCGCCTATGCGGCCCTGGCCTTCACCGGCGATCTGGTGGCGGATCACCCGACCGCGGGGCGCTGGATCGGCTTCACCGCGTTCCTGCTGGCGGGTCTTTATCAACTCGGCCCGCTGAAGTACGTGTGCCTGCGGCACTGCCGCGATCCCATGAGCCACCTGATGCATTACGCCGGCTTCCGGGCACCGGCGCGTGACCTGCGGGTGGGCGTCCATCACGGCGCCTACTGCGTCGGCTGCTGCGCGGGACTGATGGTGGTCCTGATCCCACTCGGTGTGATGAACGTGGCGGCCATGGCCGGACTGGCCCTGGTGATCTTCGTGGAGAAGCTGTGGTCCAGGGGCCCTCTGCTCGCCCGGATCGTGGGCTTGGCGTTCCTCGTCCTGGCCGTGCTCGCGCCGTTCCAGGAGTGGCTGCTGCCGGGGCTGCGGGACTCGATGCCACCGATGGACGGCATGTGACGTGTGCTGATGCGCGCTCTCGTCAGGCACGCCCCTGGCTGGCTCCTTCGGTCTCCTCGCTGCTGAAGACGTAGTCGGCCGTCTCGCCATACGACGCCTCGTAACTCAGCCCGAAAGCATCGGAACGCCCGCTGGACCTGCCGACCTCGAACTCGGGAGCGAACCCGAACATGGCGTTCTTGATCTTTGTCGAACTGCCGTCGGGGCCGGTGAGCGGCTCGTAGGACAGCTCCGTCCTGCCCTCGACCCTGAGGCCGGGCCTCTCTCCGTCCGTGAGGGACACCTTCGCCCGCTCCATTCCTAGGTACTCACCGTAGAATTGCGAGAGCTGGCCGAACGGACCGCCTTCGCGGCCGGAGAGGATGCGCTCCAGGGCGTTCGCCTGCTCGTCGCTCGCTGCGCTGTCCACCACGAGGCCGACCTTCCAGTTGCCGGAGGTCAGGTTCGACGGGAAGTGGTTGTAGAAGGCGAAGTCCACACCGGACAGGTCGACATCGTCCAGATTCCCGCCCGCAACGTGGAAGACGGCAGTGCCCAGGCAATCGGTCCCGCCTTCGGCGTTCCTGGGCTGACCGTCGTACGGGCAACTGCACAGCACGGCGCACGAGCAGCCGGCGACGTACGTGCCGGATATCGTCCACGACATGGCTGCCCCCTTCTCCGAGGGTGTAGCGGCTGAAGTCGCACTTACCTTTTACGCTAGGCCTGTCGAATCAGCATGTAAATGTTGATTCCCGGTGACCGGGTGAGCGGAGCCAGCTCAGGTGAGGCCGGTCCAGTCAAAGGGGAAGTGTTTGCTCGACTTTCCCGACCGGTCCCAGGTAAAGCCGAAGGCGTCGGCCCGATCAGTGGTGGCCCGGCCCCAGGTGGCGATCTGGCCGGGTCCCACCTCGGCGCCGGGGGCGTTGTGCACCTGCACCCGTGCGCCTTCCGGGGTGGTCGGGCCGGTCAGCGCTTCGGCGGTTGCCATCACCTTTCCGGGGATTTCCGCGCGCCAGGCGGACATGTCCTCGTCGACCTCGATGCGGATGGGGGCGAAGTCCATGCCCCTCATCTCGGGGCCGAACATCTCGCCCAACTCCGCGGGCCATCCGCCCGCCTCACCGCCGAAGATCGTCTGGAGGGCGGCGCGCTGCTGTTCGTCGGCCCGTTCGTCGAAGAAGACCGCGGCGTAGGCGTCCGTGTGCTCGCGGGCCCAGATGTTGCCCACGAAGGAACTGACCATCAGTACGTTGAAGCCGTCGAGCCGCACGTCGCCGAAGTTGCCCTCCCCTATGTGCCAGGCGAGCACGCCCTCGCACTCGCCGTAGGTCGGGGCCTGCGCGAACGTACAGGGGCACGGGATCGCGCAGTTGCACACATCGAACCAGTCGCCTGCTAGATGCCACGGCGGGTGACCGGTGGTGGGTTGCTCTGTCATCTCGCTTCCCTCCGCCTGGTTCGCGGTGAACCACTCCCTCCGTTCCAGTTTGCTCTTCGCCCGCTCTGCGGGCGATGCGGAGCCAGGCACATGTGACTGGTGGTGCTGGTGAGACGGCATTGGTCGTGGAACCCCGATCACGCCAAGGCGTGCTCCGTCTTCCTGCCTCGCCGCCCTCCCTGGGCGTTCACCCCGGCGTCACCAGCCGCGCCTCGTACGCGAACACCGCCGCCTGCGTCCGGTCCCTGAGCCCCAGCTTCACCAGGATCCGGCTGACATGGGTTTTGATCGTCGACTCGGCGACCACCAGCCGCTCGGCGATCTCCGCGTTCGACAGGCCCTGCGCGATGAGGACCAGCACCTCCGTCTCCCGGTCGGTGAGGTCGCCGTACGCCGCCTGCGCCGAGGGCATGAGGCGCGGGGCCTCGGAGAGCTTGGAGAACTCGGTGATCAGGCGCCTGGTCACCGAGGGGGCCAGGAGGGCCTCGCCTGCGGCCACGACCCGCACGCCGTCGGCGAGCTGGCGGGCCGAGGCGTCCTTGAGGAGGAACCCGGAGGCTCCCGCGCGCAGCGCCTGGTAGACGTACTCGTCGAGGTCGAAGGTGGTGAGCACCAGCACCTTCGCCGCGCCGTCGGCGGCGACGATCTCGCGGGTCGCCTCGATGCCGTTCAGCTCGGGCATGCGGATGTCCATCAGCACGATGTCCGGGGCGAGCTCGCGGACCTTCGCGACGGCCTCCCGGCCGTTCACCGCCTCACCGACGACCTCGATGTCCGGCATCGCGTTCAGCAGGACCGAGAAGCCCTCGCGCACCATCATCTGGTCGTCCGCGATCAGCACACGAATGGTCATGCGTCGTCCTCGTCCGGCAGGGCGACCGGCAGGAACACCGCCACCTCGTAGCCTCCGTCGTCCGTCCGGCCCGCCGTCATCTCGCCGTTCAGCATCGTCACACGCTCCCGCATGCCCGTGATGCCGTGCCCGGCGCCCGGCGAGGGCTTGACCAGGCCGGGGTTCGGCGGCGGGCCGTTGACTATGCGCAGGCCCAGGCCGCCGAGAACGTACCCGATCTCGACACGGGCGCTCGCACCCGGCGCATGCCGCAGGGTGTTGCTCAGAGCCTCCTGCACGATCCGGTACGCCGACAGCTCCACGCCCTGCGGCAGCTCGCGCACCGCACCGGTGACCACCTTCTCGACACCCAGCCCGGCCTCCCGCACATTGGCCAGCAGCCCTTCCAGGTCGGCGAGCGTGGGCTGCGGGGCGTCCGGGGCCTCGTAGTCCTCGGCGCGGACGACGCCCAGGACGCGGCGCAGCTCGGTCAGGGCAGCCACCGCGTTCTCCCGGATCGTGGCGAAGGCCTTCTCCAGCTCCGGCGGCGGGTTCTCCACCCGGTAGGGCGCGGCCTCCGCCTGGATGGCGACCACCGACATGTGGTGGGCGACCACGTCGTGCAGCTCGCGGGCGATCGTCGTGCGCTCCTCCAGCAGGGTGCGGCGGGAGCGCTCGTGCGCGGTGACCGTCTGCTGGGCGGTGACCTCCTGCTCCGCGTTGCGGCGGATGTGCCAGACGGTGACGCAGAGCAGGATCATGGCCGAGAAGATCAGCATGGGGGCGGAGTTGGTGCCGTACAAGTAGGTCGGGCCGATGCCGCTGTCCGCGATCAGGGCGTACAGCGCCGTGATCGCCCACATCCACCCGGCCGTACGGGGCCGGGTTCGCATGGCCACGACCGTGAGCACGGTCAGGTGGCAGGCGAAACTGCCGGCCTGCCACGGCCAGTCGCCCCAGCTGCTGCCGAACACACCGGTGACCGGGGTGGCGGCCATGGAGAGCCAGAACGCCCCCACCGGCCGGATCATGGTCAGCAGGACAGGGAGGACGGTCAGTGGAGCGACCAGCAGCACCTCGCCGTCGGTGTCGACGCCGGAGAGGAGCAGGGTGATCAGGGCCGCCACGGCTATCAGGGCGTGCGGCGTCCAGGTCGCGTACTCCCGCAGGCGGCCGGGCAGCCGCCGGATGAACCGCCCGTCCACTCTCCTGCGGGGCAGCGGCCGGTAGGCGAAGGCGTCGTGGATGAGGTCTTGCCGCAGCCCGCGCAGGGCGTCCACGGCAACCCGGTACTCCGGGCTGCGTGGCTTGGCCCCGCCCCCCGGTGGCGTGGTCTGCGTGTGAGTCGTCTCGGTCACGTACAGAACGGTATGCGCCCCCCGGGGCGCGGTCGTCCCCAGTGAGAGGGGTTCCACAGCGTCCCTCTCAGGTACTACGGGGACCCCGGGGCCCGGCTTCAGTACCCCGACGGACGGACCAGCCCCGACTCGTACGCGAATACCGCCGCCTGCGTCCGGTCCCTCAGGCCCAGCTTCACCAGAATCCGGCCCACGTGGGTCTTCACCGTCTGCTCGGCGACGAACAGGTGCTTGGAGATCTCCGCGTTCGACAGACCCTGCGCGATCAGGGCGAGCACCTCCGTCTCGCGCTCGGTCAGGTCGCCGATCCGTTCCTTGAGCGGGGCACGGGGCCGGTCGTCCAGCCGGGAGAACTCGGCGATCAGCTTGCGGGTGATGACCGGGGCGAGCAGCGCGTCACCGGCCGCGATCACCCGGACCGCCTCGGCGAGCTGCTCCGACGACGCGTCTTTGAGCAGGAACCCGGAGGCTCCGGCGCGCAGCGCGTCGTACACGTACTCGTCGAGGTCGAAGGTGGTGAGCACCAGCACCCTGATGTCCGGGTTGGCGGTCGTGATGCGCTCGGTGGCCTCGATGCCGCCGATCCCGGGCATGCGGATGTCCATGAGGACGACGTCCGGGGCGGTCTCGGCGGCCTTCGCGACACCGCCCTCTCCGTCCTTCGCGTCGCCGACGACCTCTATGTCGGGCTGGGTGCCGAGCAGCACGGTGAAGCCCTGCCGGACCATCGCCTGGTCGTCGACGATGAGAACCCGGATGGGTCGGCCGGAGCTGCTCGTCATGGGGTCCCTCCCCGGGGATCGGTGGTGTGGTCGGTGGAGCGGGCGGTGCCCGGGGCGTCGGCGGGCGGGACGTCCGGGAGGAACGCGGTGACCTTGAAGCCGTCCCAGTGCCACGGGTGCGCCGTCATGGTGCCGCCGAGCATCGCGACCCGCTCCCGCATGCCGAGCAGTCCGTGTCCCGCTCCCGTCGACGGCGGGGCGGGGCCGGTCGGCCGGGAGTTGACTATCTCCACCTCCAGCCCGTCCGGCTGATACGTCAGACGGACCTTGGCGCTCGCGCCGGGCGCGTGCCGCAGGACGTTGCTCAGCGCCTCCTGCACGATCCGGTACGCCGACAGCTCCACGCCGGGCGGCAGCGGCCGCCGCTCGCCGTTGATCTCGGTGATCACCTCGCGGCCGGCGGCCCGGGTGTTCTCCACCAGCGCGTCGAGCCGGTCGAGGGTGGGCTGCGGGGCGTGGCCGGCGGTTTCGCCGTCCGGGCCGGGGGGCTCCCCCGGCCCGGGGTGCTCCGAGCGCAGCACGCCCAGCACGCGGCGGAGCTCGGTCAGCGCCTCCAGGGCGTTCTGCCTGATGCCGGCGAGGTTCTCCTTGAGCTCGTCGGGCGGGTTCTCCACCAGGTGCGGGGCGACCTGCGCCTGGATGGAGATGACCGACATGTGGTGGGCCACCACGTCGTGCAGCTCCCGCGCGATGCGGCTGCGCTCCTCCAGCAGGGTGCGCCGGGTGCGTTCCTCGGCGGTGAGCGTGGTCTGCTCGACGAGCTCCGCGCGGGCCTCGCGGCGGCCGCGCAGGGCGGTGCCGACGACCACGATGACGGCGAACAGGGTGACCGCGAGGACCCCGGTGGGCTGGTACTGGACCCCGGAGACCGTCAGTCCCTCCAGGACCCAGGTGGCCAGCACGGTCACGGCCAGCGCCTCCACGGCGACGCGGGTGGGCACCCGCAGCGCGAGCAGCAGCAGGACGAGCAGGTGGGCGATGATCCCGGCCGCGGTCCAGGGCCAGGTGAACGAGTAGCCCGGTTCTATCCGGGCGTAAACCGCCACCGCGCCCACCACGGTGGCCACCGTCGACAGCCACCAGGCCGGAACCGGCCGCCACATCGCGAGGAGTACCGCGAGGCCCTGCCCGAACGCGAGCAGGAAGGCGTACCCGGCGTTCAGATGTCCGTTGTCGTTGAGCTGAGCCGTGCCACCGAGGGTGATACCGAAAGCGGCCAGGCACAGCAGCCCGTGCGGAAGCCAGCGCAGCCACGTGGACGGCGGCAACGGGTCCACCCGGGCGGTCCACAGGTCCTCGCGCAGCACCCGCAGCCAGCCCCCGACGCGCGCCCGCAGCGCGTCGCCCACCCCCCTGTCCGTCACGCGCCCCAGCCTAGACATGGCGCACCTCCACCGCCGTCCCCCGGTCGGACGGACGGTGCGCCCGCACCACCCGCGACCTGCGTCCCCGGCCACCCGCGCCCTGCTCGAAGGACCGGAAGGCGGCCCAGCAGACCGCGAGGGCCAGGACGAACACGGGCAGCCAGAGCAGCCGGGCCCCGACCCAGCCGAGGCTGTCGGGCACCGTGTGCAGGCCGGGGAGGTGCCCGGCGAGGAGGCCGGTGGCCGTCGTGGCCATCAGGGCCGTCTGGTGCCACAGGAAGACGGTCATCGCGGAGAGGTTGACGAGGGCCACCGCCGCCCACGCCACGGGCCGGCGCATCGCCCGCCGCAGCCGCTCGCGCAGCAGCAGGGCGATGCCGCACTGGGCCAGCCCGAAGGTGACGACGGCCAGCGTCGGCGGGTCCAGGTTGGACATGCCCTCGCCCGGCACGCCGACCATCGACGCCGGATAGCCCGCCCACGCGACCAGCCCCGCGGTCGCCGCCGCACCGCCGGCGAGCAGAATCCAGCCCGCGCGGCGGCGCTCCAGCTCCCCTCGGGTCCAGGCCGCGCCCAGCGTGTAGGGCACCAGCCAGCCCGCCGCCACGTTCGCCCAGCCCAGCCAGGAGGGGCCGCCGAGGCCGAAGCGCAGCAGGTCCACGTGCAGGACGACGGCCAGCGGCCAGAGCGGGTTCAGCCGGGTCAGCAGCGGGGTCGCCGCCGTCAGGGCCGCGAACACCACCAGGAACCACAGCGGGGACAGGGCCAGCTTCACCAGCGTCCGCACCGTCCCGAACTCCGCACCCGACAGCAGCAGGGCGAGCGCGGCGACCGTCCACAGGCCGATGACAGCCGCGACGGGTTTGAACAGCCGGGTCAGCCGGGCCGTCAGCCAGCGGTGGTACGGGATGCCACGCGCCCGGGCCGAGGCCAGGCTGCGGGTCGCCACATGCCCGCCGACCAGGAAGAACACGGCTAGCGTCTGGAACAGCCAGGAAACGGGCGTCAGCCAGGGCATGTGCTGGAGGGGGCTCGCCGTGCGCAGGGCGCGGCCGTCGGCGACCAGGGCCGTGACCAGCCAGTGCCCGAGGACGACACCGAGGACCGCGGCGGCGCGCAGGGCGTCCACGGCCCGGTCGCGGTCGGCCGGGGTGGCCGCACCGACGCGTTCGGCACCTTGGCGCACCGCATGCCGGACACCTCGTACTCCGACGTCAGTCATGAGTCACCGCCTTGGTCGCGCCCAGGACGATCCGGGTCAGGTTGGTCAGGGAGGTCGAGCCGGGGCTGAAGTAGTCGCTGTGGCCGCCGTCACCGGCCGCGAAGACACGGGCGCCGAAGGCCGGGGAGACGGGATCGGTGCCGAAGCCGACGGTGGTGCCGAACAGGTCCGCGCTGAGGTGCGGGACGTCCTCCACCCAGTCGTCGCCCCCGCGTGCCGCCCAGACGCGGGCGCGGGTGTGCAGGGCGGCCGCGGAGTCCGCGCCGGTGCCGGGGCTGCCGACCAGCGCGATGTCGTCGACGGCGAGCCCGGCGGCGGCACGGCCGCAGACGACCGAGCCGTACGAGTGGCACAGCAGCGAGACGCGCGGGCCGCCGCCCGCTATGGCGCGCAGGTCGGAGACGAGCGAGCGCAGATGCGGGGCCGCCTGCTCCGCCCTGCCGGTCGTCGTGACCGTCGCGCTGACCGTGCCCGGCGTCTCGTAGCCCAGCCAGGCCACGACCGCCGTGCGCGTGCCCGCGGGGGCCTGCCGGACGAGCTGCCCGTACAGGGCGGCGGCGGCCGCGTGGAACCGGCCGTAGGTGTCGAGGCTCGTGTCGGAGCCGGGGACCAGGACGGCGATGCGGTCGGCGCCAGCGAGGTCGCCCAGGACCTCCGTCACCCGGCCGGAGCCGCGGCCGTCGAACCCGAGGAGACGCCGGGCCGGGGCGGCCAGCGCACGGTCCGTCGCGGCACGGTCCCGGTCCTGGTGCGCGGCGGCCATCCGGGCCGCTTCGGCGGCGTTGGCGCGGTTGGCCGCGTACGCCTCGTCGAGCGTCGACGCGCTGAGGGGGGCGAGGGAGGCGGGGGCCGGCGCGTGGATCTCCGGGCGCCCCGCCGCGGAGAGAGGGAACACCACCGCGCCGGTGATGAGAGCGGCGAACGCGGCTCGACGCCATCGGCCGCCGCGGCGCCGGCCGCCGTCGCCACGGCGGTACTTCGCTGCGAACCCCATGGTCGTCCCCCTCCAGCGCGCCCGGCCATCGGGTCTGCACGGAAGGGAAGTTACGGATCGGGACGCGTCGTCCGCGTCACACCGCGGAGCTCACCTGCGGCCTGGCTCTCAGGTACTACGGGTACGACCTACGGGGTGACCCGGGGATCGCTCCTACGGGCACCGCAGGAGGGCCGACCGGGCACCCCGGGAGCGCCGACCGGGCACCCCGGGAGCGCCGACCGGGCACCCCAGGAGGACCGCTCGGGCTCCCCAGGAGGACCGCTCGGGCTCCCCAGGAGGACCGCTCGGGCACCCGAGAAGGCCTCTCACCACGCCAGTTGCGCGATCTCCTCCACCACCACCGCACACGCGTCCGCCGCCGGGTCGATGAGCGGGAAGTGCCCCACGTCCTCCAGCAGCGTCACTCCCACCATCTCACCGGCCTTCGCCGCCGCGTCCGCGTACGACTCGGCGACCACCTGCGGCACGTCGAGGTCCGTGCGGCCCTGGACGAGGGTTGTGGCGATGCCGGTGGGCAGCAGCAGCGCCGGGTCCGCGTACGGCTGCCGCTCGGCGAAGTGCTCGTCCCCGCCCAGGAGTTGCCGTACGGCACCGCCGCACACGTCCAGCTTGTCGGCGACCGCGAGATCCGCGATCGGGGCGAGGGCGACCACACCGCGCAGGGCCGCCGAGCTGTCGGCGCGCCAGGGTGAGCCGGCCGGCAGGACGTGCCGGGCCGCGGCCCACAGGGCGAGGTGCCCGCCCGCCGAGTGACCGGTGAGGACCGTACGGCGCGGGTGGGCTTGCGGCACGTGTTCCCGGACGAGCGCCGGAAGGGCGTCCAGCGCGGCCGCGACGTCGTCGAAGGTGTCGGGCCAGCGGCCCGCGACGGAGTCGTCGTCACCACCGCGCCGGTACTCGGCACTGGCCACGGCGAAGCCGCGACGGGCGAGGAAGTCCGCGAACGGGCTGATGTGACGCCGGTCGTACGGCGCCCGCCAGGCACCGCCGTGCAGCACGAGGACGACCGGGGCGGGCCCGCCCGGGCCGCCCTGCCCGCGCGGGGCGTAGAAGTCGATCACCTGGTCGGGGTGGTCGCCGTAGGCGGCGGTGGCGTCGGGGGCGACGGGCGCGTGGGAGAACGCCGACTTCTCCTCGGCGGCGGCCCGTGCTGCTGCGACGTCGTCCGTCATGCTCCAACCTCTCAGCGATCAAACGTAGGTGGCGGACCAGGTGGGGGTTCGGCCGTTGGCCGGGACGGTATCAGGCGCGTGACATGGGCGGACACGGGGATGTCACGCTGGGTGAGGCTCAAACGGTTCTGCCCCTTTCCGTGCGGCGGCGCGGAGTTGGGGCTTCCGGGCCGCCCGCCCGGTGCGAACGGCCCCCGCGGCGGCAGGGGCCGTTCGTCCCGGGGAACTCACCCCAGCGTCTGAGCCAGCACCCGCGCCGCCCGCTCCACGTCGGCGAAGCCCACGTACAGCGGTGTGAAGCCGAAGCGCAGCACGTCCGGCGCCCGGAAGTCGCCGACCACACCCCGCTCGACGAGCCGTTTCATCACGTCACCGGCCCCGTCGCAGCGCAGGGCGATCTGGCTGCCCCGCTCCGCGTGCGGCACCGGCGTCAGGCACTCGACCCTGCCCTCGGGCACGTACGCGGCCACGCACTCCAGGAAGAAGTCCGTCAGCGCGAGCGACTTGGCGCGCACCGCCTCGACCGGCACCCCGTCCCACACCTCCAGGGCCGCCTCCAGGGCGAGCATGGAGAGGATGTCCGGTGTGCCGACCCGGCCGCGCAGGGCGCCGGGGGCCGGCTCGTAACCGCTCCGCATCCCGAACGGCTCGGCGTGGGAGTTCCAGCCCGGCAGCGGGGAGTCGAAGCGGCCCTGAAGGTCCCGGCGCACGTACAGGTACGCCGGTGAACCCGGCCCGCCGTTCAGGTACTTGTAGGTGCAGCCGACCGCGAGATCCACGCCGTGCTCGTCCAGCCCCACCGGCAGCGCGCCCGCGCTGTGGCACAGGTCCCAGACGACGTACGCGCCCGCCGCGTGCACGGCGGCCGTCAGCGCCGGCAGGTCGTGCAGCCGGCCGGTGCGGTAGTCGACGTGGTTGAGGAGGACGGCGGCGGTACGGTCGCCCAGCGCGCCCGGCACCTGTGCCGGTGCCACCGGCCGCAGCGTGCAGCCGGTCATCCGGGCGGCGGACTGTGCGATGTACCCGTCGGTGGGGAAGGTCGTGGCGTCGACGAGGATCTCGTCGCGGCCCTCACCGGCCATCCGCACCGCCCCCACAAGTGCCTTGAATACATTGACACTTGTCGAGTCGCCCACCACGATCTGCCCGGGCGCCGCGCCGACCAGCGGGGCGATCCGGTCACCGATCCGCTCGGGCGCGGTCCACCAGCCGCTCTCCTCCCAGGACCGGATGCGCAGCTCGCCCCACTGGCGGCGTACGACGTCCTCGACCCGCCCGGGGACGACGGCCGGCAGCGCGCCGAGCGAGTTGCCGTCGAGGTAGATCACGTCGTCGAGGACGAAGGCGTCCCGCTTGCCGCGCAGGTCGTCGGCGGCGTCCAGCTTCTCCGCGCGCATCGCGAGTTCAGACATAGGACCGCGCCGTCCACAGCTCGGGGAACACCTGCTTCTGCGCCCGCTTCTCCAGCCAGGCCACTCCGGCGGAGCCGCCCGTGCCGGTCTTGGCGCCCATCGCGCGGCGTGTGGCGACGAGATGGTCGTTGCGCCAGCGCCACACCAGCTCGGCGACATCGCTCAACGCCTCGCCGAGCCGGGCGAGTTCGTCGCTCTCGTCACCCGAGTAGACCGCCGTCCAGGCGGCCTCCACCTCCGGGGACGGCTCGTAGCGCTGCGACACGTCCCGCCCCAGCACGGCCTGCGGGATGTCGTACCCGCGCCGCGCGAGCAGCCGCACCACCTCGTCGTACAGGCTCGGCTCGTGCAGCGCCTTCTCCAACTCGGCGTGCACGCGCGGCGCGCCCCGGTGCGGGACCAGCATGGACGCGGACTTGTCGCCGAGCAGGAACTCCATCCGCCGGTACATCGCCGACTGGAAGCCGGAGCCCTCGCCGAGGGCGGACCGGTACGAGTTGAACTGGGCCGGCGTGAGCTGGCCGAGCGGCTTCCAGGAGGCGTTGAGCGCCTCCAGTTCGCGTACGGACCTCTTCAGCGCGGCGGTCGCGGTGGGTACGTCGTCGCCGCGCAGCGCGTGTGCCGCCGTCTCCCACTCGTGGACGATGACGGTGAACCACAGCTCCATCACCTGGGTCGTGACCAGGAAGACCATCTCTCCGGGGTCGTCGGAGAGGGTGTGCTGGAGGTGGGTGAGGACGTCCGCCTTGACGTAGTCCTCGTAGGGCGTCGTGCCGTGGAAATCGAGATGCGGGGTCTCGGGCTCGTGGGCCTCGTGGGACATCGCTGTCTCCTGCTTTGTAACTCCGGGTAGCGGTCCGCCCCTGCCGATGCCGGCACGGGGGCCCCGGTCCCCACGGGCATACTCCGCAATCGTCCCCCGAAACCGCAAGGCCCGCCCGCTCGGCGGACGGGCCTCACGCGCACGGACCGCCGTCAGCCCAGGACCTGCGCCGCCGTCGGCGAGGAGTCCTTCAGGAACTGGGAGCAGCGCTCGTACTCCTCCTGCTCGCCGATCGCCTGTGCGGCACGGGCGAGGGCGTGCAGGGCACGCAGGAAGCCCCGGTTCGGCTCGTGCTCCCACGGGACCGGGCCGTGGCCCTTCCAGCCGCTGCGACGCAGCGCGTCCAGGCCGCGGTGGTAGCCCGTACGGGCGTACGCGTACGACTCGACGGTCGAGCCCCGCTCGTACGCCTCGTCGGCGAGCTGCGCCCAGGCGAGCGAGGAGGTGGGGTGTGCGGCGGCGACGTCGACCGGCGCGGTACCCGACGCGAGCATTTCCCGTGGCCCGGGGTCGTCGGGGAGGTGGGTCGGGGGCGG